>PFAA01000043.1:1205-3186 GCA_002778715.1 Candidatus Campbellbacteria bacterium CG10_big_fil_rev_8_21_14_0_10_35_52 | reverse complement strand
ATAGGACAAATAACTATTGAAGATGTTTTGAAAATGTTATAATTAAAATATGAAAACTCTTAGGGAAATTATCAGCGAGGCAGATGCTAAAAAAACAGCGATTGGACATTTTAATATTTCCGACACGGAAATGCTGAAAGGCGTTTTTATCGCGGCGCGTAATATTAATAAGCCGATAATAATAGGTGTATCGGAAGGAGAGAGAGATTTTATAGGCATTCGTCAAGCCGCCGCGCTCGTAAAAAGTTTGCGAGAAGAACATAATTTTCCGATTTTTTTAAATGCCGACCATACTTATTCATTTGAAAGAGTAAAAGAGGCGATTGACGCCGGATATGACGCAGTGATTTTTGACGGAGCGAAATTGCCATTTGAAGAAAATTTGAAAATTACAAAAAAATGCGTTGAATACGCAAGAAGCGCAAACTCTGATATTTTAGTAGAAGGGGAACTCGGCTATATAGGAAAGTCGTCAAAACTTTTAGATGAAATACCTGAAGATGTGGAAATTACAGACAAACACCTTACCACGCTTGAAGAAATAAAACAATTTGTAAAAAAGACAGGTGTTGACCTTATTGCTCCGGCGGTTGGAAATTTGCACGGAATGTTAAAGCATACAAAAAATCCAAATCTAAACATAGAGAGGATTAAAGAATTAATAGAGGTGGGCGGAGCGCCGATGGTTTTACACGGCGGGTCGGGCGTATCAGATGATGATTTTGTAAAAGCGATTGACGCTGGAATATCTGTTATTCATATAAGCACTGAAATCCGCGTAGCATATAAAAATGGCATTAAGATTGCTCTTCAAGAAAATCCGGATGAGATTGCGCCTTACAGATATATGAAAGACGCGATACATAATGTGGAAAAAGTTGTTAAACAAAGATTAAAATTATTCAATAAAATATAAAAATAAAATAAAATAAAAAAATATGGCAAAAATATTTATAACAAGAAAAATTCCAGAGGTGGGGATCAAGATGCTTCGGGACAAAGGTTATGAAGTTGATGTAAGCGAGAAAGACGGAGCGCTTACGAAAGAAGAGCTTATAAAAGCGCTACACAAGAAAAAATATGATGCTATACTTTGTTTACTTACGGACATTATTGATGCGGATGTGTATGACGCGGCGCCAAGCGTGAAGATTTTCGCGAATTACGCGGTTGGTTTTAATAATATTGATACGGAAGAAGCAAAAAAACGCGGAATTGTTATCACGAACACTCCCGAAGTATTGACCGAAACAGTAGCGGAACACACTGCCGCTATGATACTTGCCGTCGTAGCGCGGATTGCCGAAGGAGACAGATTTACGCGCGCCGGGAAATACGACGGTTGGGCGCCAATGCTTTTGCTCGGTATGAATTTAAAAGGAAAAACTCTTGGTGTCGTCGGAGCGGGAAGGATTGGTTTTGTCACCGCGAATATTATGTCGGCGGGTTTCGGTATGAATATAATTTATTTTGATATTAAGAAAAACGAAAAATTTGAAAAGAAAACAAAAGCGGAGTTTCGCGAGAATATTGAAGATATTTTAAGAGAAGCTGATATTGTAACGCTTCATATTCCGCTTCTTGATTCAACAAGACATTTAATCAATGAAGAAAAATTGAAGATAATGAAGCCGACAGCGTATTTAATAAATTCATCGCGCGGAGCTGTGATTGATGAGAGCGCGCTTGTTGCCGCTCTTCGCAAAAAACAAATAGCTGGAGCGGCGCTTGATGTATATGAAAATGAGCCAAAGTTGGCAGACGGTTTGGCGGAGCTTGAAAATGTCGTTTTAACTCCCCATATCGCATCTGCCACAATGGAGACAAGAGGAAAAATGTCAGAAATTGCCGCTTTGAATATCATAGCGTTTCTTAAAGGAAACATACCTCCAAACGCAGTATAGTCACTTGGCGGTTTTACTTGACAGTTTAACTTTAACCGTCAAGTAAAACCGCCATTAGATATTAGAAATTAGGAATT
>PFAA01000043.1:0-1192 GCA_002778715.1 Candidatus Campbellbacteria bacterium CG10_big_fil_rev_8_21_14_0_10_35_52 | reverse complement strand
GCAAAAATTTATGGTCTATTGAGCAAAAACATTTAAAAAATAAAAAGATTTTGCGATCGAGGACCTAAATTTTTGCGTTTCGTAATTCATAGTAACAAAGGACTTTCCTTTATTGAGAACGGAATTTCATTGTAAAAATATCATTTATTTAATGTTAAAGTTTGTGTTTGTATAAAAATTTGTTTTTTTGACGCAAACTGATATACTGTTTTGTATTATGTTAGAATTAAAAATAAAGAAAAGAGAAATCTCGGAAAATCTTAAAAAACTTCGTAAAAATGGCTTATTGCCAGCCGTATTTTATGGCAAGAAAGAAAAGACAATGCCAATATCGCTACAAGCGAGAGATTTTAAAAAAATTTGGAAAAAAGCCGGAGAGTCCACGGTTGTAATTCTTTCAGGAGTCGGTGACCCAAAAGAGGCGCTTATTCATAGTATTGATTTTGACCCAGTGTTAGACATTCCGCGACATATTGATTTCTATGTCATTAAAGTCGGCGCGAAAGTGCAAGTTAATGTGCCGCTTGAATTTATAGGCGAATCGCGGGCTGTCAAAGAACTTGGAGGAAACCTTGTTAAAGTTCTTCACAGTATTGAAATTAAAGTTTCCACAAAAGACCTGCCGCAACATATTGAAGCTGACATATCAGGACTTGTTGATTTTACCTGCAAGATTACAGCAAAAGATATTAAACTTCCGAAAAGCGCGGAACTTGTAACAAAAAGCGATGAAGTGATAGCTCTTGTCGCGGAAATATCTGAAGAGAAAGAAGAAGATACGGCGGCGCCTGATTTGAATTCTATTGAAGTAGAGAAGAAAGGCAAGGAAGAGGTTGCGGAAGATGGAAGCGAAACAGTGAAGGATAAGAAAAAAGAAAAATAAAATAAAATTTATATAAATAATTTATTTATAGTATTTTAAATTATGAAACTCTTTCTTGGCATAAATTTTTGCAAGACATCATAAAAATCCGCTGATTTTTTGTTATGCTTGCGTATTCGTATTGCGCAATATCTTTCAAAAATTATGCCTGCGGCGAGTTTCGTAATTCAAGGTATAGTAAGATAAAAATCCGTTTTTTGCTTAAGCGAAAATTGGACGCTATAGCTCATAATAAACTGTTACCAAGGAGTTAATCTCTCTTGTTACCGAATCGTCTTTGAATATCATATACTTTTTTCAATCTTTTTT
>PFAA01000040.1:14694-20722 GCA_002778715.1 Candidatus Campbellbacteria bacterium CG10_big_fil_rev_8_21_14_0_10_35_52 | reverse complement strand
TAATTCCGACAATGTTTCGTTTGGTGGACCCGAGAGGACTCGAACCCCCCGCCTCCTCAGTGCAAATGAGGCGCTCTACCAGATGAGCTACGGGCCCATTTTTATTTTTCATCAATTTTTATGTAATAATTAAAATTACACAATAATAATTATTATTATACCTCATTTATTACTCAAAGCAAGTTTAACTAAATGGTCTAAAAATTCAGAAAGAGTCGTTCCGCCTGCGGCAAGCGATTTTGGTAAAAGTGATTCTTTAGTAAGACCCGGCAATGTATTCACCTCCAAAAAATAAATACCGCGTGGAGATACTATAAAATCAGACCGCGAATAATGTCTAAGACCAAGAGCTTTATGCGCTTTTATAGCAAGCAATTGTATTTCATCTTTTATAATCCTATCAAAAGAAGACGGGCATATTTCTCGCGTCTTGCCGTCATATTTCGCGCCATAATCAAAAAAACTATTTTTATTTATAGGGATTATTTCAACAGGCATAAGAGCGTAAAGTTCTTCTCCTCTAAAATTCTCTATCACGCCACAAGTTACTTCTCTGCCTCGTATATATTCTTCAATCAATATTTTTGGTGAATATTCAAGAGCTTTAAAAATTCCTTCTCTGAAAGAACTAAAATCCTTTGCCAAACTTACTCCAATAGACGAACCGCCATTGATTGGTTTTATAACAGACGGCTGGCAAAAACTTCTAAATATGTTTAAAATATCTTTTTCTAAATTATCCGATTTTTCAATAATTGTGTATTCTGGAGTATTTATATCATATGATTCTATTCCTTGTTTCGTAAGTAATTTATTCATACTAATAGCTGACGCAAAAGCGGCAGAGCCGGTGTATGGGACAGAAAAAGTATCCAGTATACGCTGAACAGAGCCGTCTTCGCCATACTGCCCATGCATAGCGTTAAAAATCACATCCATTTGATTTATTATTTTTTCTGGAGCGATAGGTATGCCACGGAAATGCCATTCTCCGTTTTTTGAAATAAATATATCGCGCGCTTCATATTTTTCTTCGGGTAAATTTTTCAAAACACTACTGCCTGTTTTAAGTGAAATATTATACTCGTTGCTTGGACCTCCGCGAAGAACTCCTACTCTTATTTTTTGCATATATGAACATTATATCATTAAAAAATAAATTTATAATTATTAACAATTCATTTTAATTTAAATTTATCATGATGGAAAGACAAAGCAAACCTGTGTGCCTCATAATTGGCAAGTAAAATCTCTTTTTCATAGTTTGTTATTATTTTCTTATCCCCGATTATCATTTTTATTTTATGTTTTTCATTTTTTACAACTCCGACAATAATTATTTTGTAACCATATTTGTCTAAAACTCTATGAGTAATATTTACCTGAGCTTTTCCGCCGTCTACCGCTATAATATAAGGAAATTGCCATTCATTATGTCTCAATCTCCTGTCTAAGATTTTCTCAAGCGAGAGTGTGTCATTGCCGAATACTTCATCTGAAATATTAAACTTGCGATAATCCACCTTTTTTGGCATTCCGTTTTCAACAACTGCCATAACCCCAACGGTATTAACGCCTCCTGTATGCGCCACATCATACGCTTCTATTCTACGCGTATTATTATTGTTCAAATTATTTTTTTTCAAAAGTCGCTCTCCAAAAAAATTTATCGGCGATTTTCTAAATTCTTCTTTTATAAGCGATATGTCTTGAATATGATTAAGCGCGAATATGGTTTTTTTCAAAGTGTTTGCTTCCTCAAATCTTTTTTTCTTGGCGTAAGAAAGCATTTCTGATTTTAGTGATTTTATCAACAAGGACTTCTTGCCTTCAAAAAAAAGTTTTATATGATTTATAATCCGTCTGTATTCAATTTTTGAAACCTCGCCCACGCAAACTCCGGGACAAAGTCCTATCTGTCTGTTAAAACACGGCTTAAGAGAATGAGGAAAACAAACATCTCTAAACGGAAACATTTTTCTTATAATCTTCATAGCCGCATTAAAGATATTTCCGTAAGGAAAAGGTCCAAATAGATATTTAACATCTTCTGCTGAATATTTTTTCCGAATGTCTTTGCCGCGAACGATAAGCACGCGCGGAAAATCCTCTTTTGTGATGACAACGAAATTAAAACTTTTATCGTCTTTTTCTTTAGTATTGTATTTCGGCTGATATTTTTTTATGAGATTGGACTCAAGAATAAGGGCTTCAAGGACGGAGTCGGTCTTTATAAATGAAACGAGATTCGCCTCGCCCAACATTTTTTCAATAAGCAGTCCGCGCGACATTAAAATATCTTTATTAAAATAACTTTTCACTCTATTGCGAAGCGATGTTGCTTTTCCTATATACAAAATCTTTTTCCCTTTTTTGAAAAAATACACGCCTGGAGAATCTGATATTTTTAATTTTTTTAATATTTCTAATTTCATAATGATATAAAATATCTTTCGCGTAAAAATTTATAATTTAGATTGTCGCAAAAAATATAATCGTTATTTTTATTTTTTAACTAATCTAATTTGAGCGCTTTTTTCAAATACTGCCCCGTGTATGATTTTTTGGATTCCGCCACTTCCTCAGGCGTCCCTTTCGCGACAATAAGCCCACCCTTATCTCCGCCTTCAGGACCTATGTCAATGACCCAGTCGGCGCTTTTTATAATATCCATATTATGTTCAATTACAGCAACGGTATTCCCGCGCGCTACAAGCGATTGAAGTATTTCAATCAATTTTTTAACATCTTCATAATGAAGCCCTATTGTCGGCTCATCTAAAAGATAAATTGTTTTTTCTATATGAGGACGATAAAGTTCCGATGAGATCTTCACCCTTTGCGCTTCCCCGCCCGATAGCGTTGTCGCGGATTGTCCAAGCTCTAAATATCCGAGTCCGACTTCATTTAGGGTTTTAAGGCGGTCATAAATAGCTGGAATATCTTCAAAAAACTTTAATGCTTTCTCAACAGTCATTTCAAGCACTTCGTAAATATTTTTGTGTTTATACTTTATTTCAAGGGTCTCCTTCATAAACCGTTTTCCGCCGCAGATGTCGCATTTAACATATACCGTTGGCAGAAAATGCATTTCAACGGCAATAGTCCCGTTTCCATTGCATACTTCACACCGTCCTCCTTTAACATTGAATGAAAATCTGCTTGCTTTCCATCCGCGCGCTCGCGCCTCAGTCGTTGAAGCAAATAAATCGCGTATAAATGTAAACGCGCCTGTATAAGTCGCCGGATTTGAACGAGGAGTCCTGCCTATCGGCGATTGGTCAATTAAAATAGAACGCCCGATATATTCAGTGCCTGAAATACTCGCTACATTATAGACCTCGGCGCTTCTATATTTTTTCTCAAATCGCGCGCGTAAGTTTTTATGCAAAATCTCATATAAAAATGTTGATTTGCCGGAGCCAGACACCCCTGTAATAGCAATAAATCTGCCGAGAGGAATATCCACAGTCATATTTTTTATATTAAACTTTTTACCGCCTCTTATTTTAATAATTCCTTTATTACTATCCCTCCTTTTCTTTGGCAATTCAATCTTTTTCTCTCCTCTTAAATAATCAAGCGTAAGCGACTTGCTTTCATTTTTTTTAGCTGTCAAAAGTTTTTCCAAATATCCAGACACGACAATTTCTCCTCCATATGTTCCCGCTCCTATACCTAAATCAACGATATAATCAGATGAATAAATAGTGTCTTCATCGTGCTCAACAATAATTATCGTATTGCCGAGGTCGCGGAGATTTAAAAGCGTTTTTATCAGCCGAGCATTATCGTGCTGATGAAGTCCTATTGTCGGCTCATCAAGCACATATAATGCGCCCACAAGACCTGAGCCAAGCTGTGAAGCGAGCCGTATCCTCTGCGCTTCTCCGCCTGATAGCGTATTTGCCCGTCTGTTAAGCGTCAGATAATCAATGCCAACATTTAGCATAAACCGCAAACGATTTGTTATTTCTTTTACAACAACTTTTGAAATCTCCTTCTCTTTTTTTGTAAGTTTTAAATTATTAAAAAATTCATAAGCGCTCTTTATGGACATATTGGTCAAATCAACAATGTTGATATGCTTTCCTAAATATACGGACAAAGCTTCTTTTCGCAGACGCGCGCCGCCACAGGTCTCGCATACTTCGCTTCCGAAAAAATATTTTGTTCCCAAACCGTTGCAGACCTCGCAAGCGCCGTATGGAGAATTAAATGAAAAAAGACGCGGTTCAACTTCAGGAAACGAGAAACTGTCATACGGACACATAAATTTCGCGGAAATAATTTTTTCTTCCCCGTTTGGCTCTTCAATTTTTAATAATCCATCCGATTCTTCAAGCGCTTTCTCTATCGCTTCCCTTAATCGTTCAAGCGCGTTTGTTTCATTATCTTTAAATTCATTTATAAATATCTCATCAACAAGAACATCAATGCTGTGTTTTTTTGTTTTTGAAAGAATTATTTGTTCTCTAAGATTTTTTATATTACCGTCTATTTTTACTTTACCATATCCTTTGCCGAGTAAATCATAAAGAAGCTGATAATATTCGCCTTTCCTGCCAACGACTATTGGCGCGAAAATTTTTAACGCGCCTTTGTCTTGTCTTGCGCTGATGGTCTTTAAGACAGTTTCAATTATCTCTTCATTTGAAAGTTTTTTTATTTCGCGACCGCATTTAAGACAATGCAATTTGCCGATGCGAGCGTAAAGAACGCGGAGATAGTCATAAATCTCCGTAATTGTCGCGACGGTTGAACGAGGATTATTTGAACGGCTTTTTTGGTCAATTGATATAGCTGGAGAAAGTCCGACTATTTCATCAACATCCGGTTTCTGCATTTGACGCAAAAATTGCCTTGCATACGCGGAGAGCGATTCAATATATCTTCTCTGTCCTTCCGCGAAAATCGTATCAAATGCGAGAGATGATTTCCCCGAGCCGGAAAGCCCGGTAAAAACAATCATTTTATTTCGCGGAATTTCAACTGTAATATTTTTAAGATTATGCGTTCGCGCTCCTTTTACTATTATTTTTTCTTCCATATATTAAAATCCCCAGCTTTTATTCGTAGGGTTTATGTTAATTTATATCACTATTATAACTAAATTTAATAAAAAGAAAATCCCACCTATAAAAGCGCGGGGTTGTGTATTGTCAACATTTTTAATTTTTTTTTGGACTTGAAAAACAACATTACTACAAAAACAATCACCATTCCCATTGAAACAATAATTATTTTTTCTACTGTTATTGTTGTCTCTAAAAATAGATTAGGGAGATTTATCAACTCCCAATATTTTCTACTTATCCACATTTTTTTCCTCCTTTTTTAATAAAAGAACAAAAAATTTATTTTTATATAAGATATCATATTATTATCTTTTTGTCAACATTTTTATCTCATCTCGCAGTATGGCCGCTGTTTCAAAATCAAGAATTTTTACCGCTTCATTCATTTGTTTCTCTTTTTCTTTGATAAGCTTCTTTGGATTCTTTTTATATAAACTTTGGTCAATGATTAAAAGTGTTTCAACGGACTTCTGATGTTCCGTGCTGATTTGGTCTGTAATATCTTTAATGCTCTTAATGATTGTCTTCGGCGTAATCTTGTGTTTCTTATTGTAAGCAATCTGCAGTTTCCTTCTCCTGTCTGTCTCGTCAATCGCGCGCTTCATTGAGCCGGTTATTTTATCGGCGTATAAAATCACGCGACCAGCGACATTTCGCGCCGCGCGCCCTATTGTCTGAATCAAACTTGTTTCCGAGCGTAAAAATCCTTCTTTATCCGCATCTAAAATTCCTATTAAGACAACTTCCGGCAAATCAAGCCCCTCGCGCAATAAATTAACGCCAACTAAAACATCAAACTTCCCTTTTCTAAAATTGGTAAGAATTATAATTCTATCTATTGTTTTTATGTCGCTATGCAGATATTCCGCTTTTATTTTTTTATTTTTAAGATATTCCGACAAATCTTCGGCCATTTTTTTAGTAAGAGTTGTAGCAATCACTCGCCCGCC
>PFAA01000040.1:0-14680 GCA_002778715.1 Candidatus Campbellbacteria bacterium CG10_big_fil_rev_8_21_14_0_10_35_52 | reverse complement strand
GGTGCGACCTCCGTCATATTTATTGGACGAATAATGATTTCCGGATCAACTAATCCTGTCGGACGGATTATTTGCTCTACAACTTGCTCGCTGTATTTGATTTCATATTCAGCTGGGGTGGCGGATGTATAAATAGTTTGCCCTACTTTTTCTTCAAACTCTTCAAAATTAAGCGGTCTGTTGTCAATAGCGGACGGCAATCTGAAACCAAATTCTATCAGTGTTTTTTTTCTTGCTCTGTCTCCAGCATACATTCCTCCAAGTTGCGGCACAGTAACATGCGATTCATCAATTATTGTAAGAAAATCCGCCGAACCGTCTTTTTTTCGCGGGAAATAAGAAAGTAAAGTATATGGTGGTTCTCCATCTTTTCTGCCGTCAAAATGCCGAGAATAGTTTTCAATGCCGTTTGTATATCCAATTTCTCTTATAAGAGCAAGGTCGTAATTGGTTCTTCTTTTCAATCTTTCATATTCTAAAATCTTGCCTGCATTTTTTAGTTCAGAGAGCCGTTTCTTAAGTTCTTCTTTAATATCAATTATGGCGCGCTTTCTTTCATTCTCTAGCGTCACAAAATGTTTTGCTGGAAAAAGAAAAAATGATTTAATATCTTTTTCTAAAATTTTTCTTGAAATCTCGTCAATTTTATCCAACTTAATAATTTTGTTAACGAGTAATTCTATTCTGTATATAATCTTTTCATTGACTGGCATTATTTCAATAACATTGCCGATAGCCCTAAATTTACCGGGCGCAAGGTCTGCATTTGTTCGTTCAAAATATATTTCAATAAGTTTTCTTATAATCTCCGCTCTTGTTATTTTCATTTTATTTTCAATTTTTATATTCACTTTTTTATACTCAACAGGATTTCCAAGTCCGTAAATTGCCGAAACTGACGCTACTATAATGACATCTTTGCGAGTCAAAAGCGCTTGTGTGGCAGAATGCCGAAGTCGGTCAATCTCTTCATTGATTTGCGTTTCTTTTTCAATATAGGTGTCTGTTATGGGCAAATACGCTTCCGGCTGATAATAATCATAATATGATACAAAATAATGCACAGCGGCGGCTGGAAAAAATTCTCTATATTCTTGAGCCAATTGCGCGGCAAGCGTCTTATTGTGCGCTAAAACAAGTGTCGGTTTTTGCGTCTTTTCAATAATATTCGCGATTGTAAATGTTTTTCCACTTCCTGTTACGCCCAAAAGGGTCTGTCGCCGCGCGCCCGCTTTAATGCCGTCCATAAGTTCTTTAATCGCTTTTATTTGGTCTCCAGCCGGCTTGAAATTTGATTTTAATTTAAATTTATCACGCATAATATTTTTTCAAAAATTTTTCTTTTAATTCGTAAAAATTCTTATCCAAAATTGATTGTCTTATATTCTTCACTAAATTAACTATGAAATATAAATTATGAATTGACGCAAGAGTTGAAGCGAACATTTCTTGAGCGCGGAAAAGATGCGAAAGATACGCTTTTGTGTAATTTTTGCAAGTATAACATTCGCAATCGTCTTCTATTTTTGAAAAATCGCGCGAGTATTCCGCTTTTATGATATTTATTCTTCCGTGTTTTGTATATAACATTCCAGTGCGCGCGATTCGTGTTGGAGAAACGCAGTCAAATGAATCTATTCCATTCTCAATTCCTATAAATAAATCAATCGGTTCTCCTATGCCAAGCAAATGTTTTATTTTCTCTTCCGGTAAAATACCGTTAACAAAACGAAGCGTTTCGTCTAATCCTTCTTTTGAAAACGACCCGCCTATGCCGAAACCGTCAAAATCCATTCCGCCTATAACTTTTGCGCTTTTTTTTCGTAAATCTCCAAACTTTCCTCCTTGAACGATTCCGAACAACGCTTGTTTATTTCCGTTTGAAGAACTTGGAAATTGAACCCCCGAGTTCTTCAGGTAGTGATGATTATTATAATAAAGAGACCTCTTTGCCCATCTGTGCGTTCTCTCCATCGCCTCTTTTTGATAATCATATTCCGCGGATGGCGAAGAGCATTCATCAAAAGCGAATATTATATCTGCCCCGATATTATTTTGAATTTCTATTGATTTTTCAGGAGTAAAATAATGTTTGCTTCCGTCTATATAAGAACGAAATTCCACGCCGTCTTCTTTTATTTTTACTAATTTTGTATGAACATTCTGAATTTTACTTGAAATCTTTAAAGAGCGATTTAAAATATTTTTTTGAGATTTAAATTTATTTTCACCAGAACTAAATCCTTCGCCGAGAGAAAACACCTGAAAACCGCCGGAGTCGGTGAAAGTCGGACCATTCCAGTTCATAAATTTATTCAATCCACCTGCTTTTTTTATAATATCATCGCCTGGCTGTAAATATAAATGATATGTATTGCCAAGCACCGCTTGCGCGCCGAGATTATTGACTTGTTCCGGCGAGAGTGATTTCACCGTGGCTTTCGTTCCGACAACGATAAAAGCTGGTGTTTTTATGATACCATTTGGAGTTATAAATTCCCCGACTCTGCCGAATTTATTTTTAAGTTTTTTCTCAATCTTAAACATATTTATGAATTACGAAACGCAAAAATTTATGGTCTATTGAGCAAAAACATTTAAAAAATAAAAAGATTTTGCGAGCGAGGACCTAAATTTTTGCGTTTCGTAATTCATAGACATATTGTAACTGCAAGAATATTATAAATATTCTCTAATGCAAAACCCCACAAGTTTTTGGCTTGCGGGGGTTTGCATTATATTTGCCATTTAAATTCTTTATTCTCTGAAAATTAAAACTAAAATGTCTCTTGGTCTTCAGCGGCAAGCAACTCAACATCAAAAAATAAAGTTGAATTCGCCGGAATATTCCCTCTATCTTGACTGCCGTAAGCGAGCTCCGCGGGAATCACAAGTTTTCTTTTTCCGCCGACTTTCATTCCGAAAAACCCAATTTCCCATCCTTTTATAACTTGCCCCGCGCCAAGAATAAATCTAAAAGGCGTGTTTCTATCAATAGAACTGTCAAATTTTGTTCCATCTTCAAGAGCGCCTGTATAATGCACCGTTAATATCTGACCCTGTTTTGCTTCTTTTCCTGTTCCTAAACTTATATCTGTTATAGTCATATTATTTGCGTTTGATGAAATAATTTTATTATCTCTTTCATTTGTTAATTCTCCCAAAGACGCGTTGGCGCCGATTGAATCAACTTTTATTTTATTTGAAATAAAACCAACAATACTTGCAGCCGCGAAAAAAAATAATATCACGGCAAGCGACACAAACACCGCTATCTTTTCATTTTTATTTAATTTCTTCATATATAAATACAGATTATCTAATAATAAATTAAAAACTAATATATCATAATTACGATTATAATGATAACTGACTTAATAATAACTCATTTCAAAAATAAATAAAAGGAAATAAAATGTGGAAAACTCATCGTATAAAGTGTTATAAGATTTTTCGTCATATTTCGCGTCTCGCGTCTTATATTTTATTGATTCAATAATTCCTCAATCTCTGTGCTTTTTCATGCTTTTGAATTTTTTCAAGAGCTTTTGCTTCAATTTGCCTAATTCGTTCTCGGGTAACGCCAAATTCTTTACCAACTTCCTCAAGCGTATGATATATGCCGTCATCAAGTCCATTTCTCATTTCAAGAATTTTTTTTTCTTTTGGAGAAAGGTCGTTAATAATTTCGCGAATTTGGTCTGCTAAAATACGCCTTGAAGTATCTTGGTCCGGAGAAGATATTTTGTCGTCTTTTATAAAATCTCCTAATGTTGATTTCTCATCACCATCATCTCCAACAGGACGCTCGAGCGAAATTGTATCCTGATTTATTTTTTCAATCTGATAAATTTTATCGGTAGAAAGATCCATTTCAACCGCTATTTCATCTGCAAGCGGGTCGCGACCGAGGTCTTGAGACAAGCGTCTGAATGTCTGTTTATATTTCGCGATAGTTTCAACCATATGGACGGGAATCCTGATAGTTCTTGACTGGTCGGCAAGCGCTCGCGTTATCGCTTGTCTTATCCACCATGTGGCATAAGTTGAAAATTTATAACCCTTAGTATAATCAAATTTATCCACCGCTTTAAAAAGTCCTAAATTCCCTTCTTGTATAAGGTCAAGAATTGTAAGGTCGGGACTTCTTCCAACATATCTTTTCGCTATTGACACAACAAGTCTCAAATTCGCACGCGCGAGTAAATTTCTTGCTTCAGTGTCGCCGTCTAAAATTCTTTTCGCGAGTTCGCGTTCTTCTTTTGCGTTAATAAGAGGATTTCTGCCTATATCTCTAAGATATATCTGTATTGAATCATGCGAAGCTATATTACTGCCGCGTTTATATATATTTTTCTTATCAACCATATCAGTGACGCTGTCATCAAGCATACCACCGCCTTCAAGCACATCTATATTCGCTGAATTAAATTTTTCATATAATTCTTCAAGAAAAATAATATCTTCCTCTATTGAAGGAAATTCTTTTAATATCTCATCATAAGTGATAAAACCGCGTGAACGGCCTTTTGTTAAAAGGGAGTTTGATTTTTTTTCAAGCTCTTTTATTTTCTTTCCTATTCGTCCGCTTTTATTATTAAGCGAAGATATGGGAGTTTTTTTTCTTACGCCGATTCCATGGCGTATTTTTTTTCTTTTTTTCGCAGATAATTTATGTTTGCCGTTTTTTAAGCTAATTGATTTTTTTAAACTTCTGTTTTTTAAAACTTTACGCATTTTTAAAGATTTCCTGACATTTTTCGCGCGTTTCTTTGTTTCTTTTAAAACAAAAGTTTTATTTTTTGATTTTAGCGGCTTTTTTAATTTTGTCATATATAAATTTAAATTATTATAAATAAGTTTATTTGTTTAATTTGCCTGAAATTTTTTTATGCTTCTTTAATGCTTCTGATATTTTATCCGAATCGTCTTCCGCCTCCGCCAATTTTAGTTCATCCAATATTTTATCCATAGATTCTTTCAGACATTCTCGTTCCAAATGAAGCAAAAGGTCGTCTAAATCTTCCTGTAAATCCGTATGATTTGCATATATATGTTCTGATTCAAAAATAAACTTTTCTGTATTTTTATTTTCATTTATTAAGCGTTTGGTATTTTCAATACCTAAAATAATTTCTAATTTATTGATTGTGGATTTTATATCAATAATCGGATTGTCTATGCTTTTTTGCCAATTGATTATAGACGCTATCTTTTTCTCTATTGAACTTCTCTTTAATAAAAAAATCTCTTTTTCATCTTTTCTGAACGAATTTTGTGAATCAATATTATAATCTGTATTATAATTTTTATTTTCCAAAACCTTGTATGTCTCTTCCCGTATAATATCTTCCGATACGCCAAGACGCGCCGCAGTTGTGGAAATAAAATGAGCTTGGTCTATTTTATTCGGTATTTTTGCTATATACGGGATTACAATCTGCTGTATTTTCAAATGTAATTTTCTTTTATCATTTATTGATTCAAAAAACATATCAAGATAAAAATCCACAATGTGTTTTGAATTTTTAATCGCGTCTTTCCATATGTTTTTATCTTTTAATATAATTGATGATGGGTCCTCTCCTGACGGCAATCTGGCAACTTTCACATCCATACCAAGTGAGAGCGCGAGCATAGCGCTTTTACCCGATGACGCCACACCCGCTGAATCAGAATCAAATGCCATAACAATATTGTTTGAAAGTCGGCGTAAAAGATTAAGCTGTTCCATTGAAAGAGCTGTTCCCGACACAGCTACGGTATTTGTAAAACCATCCTGATGAGACGCTAATAAATCCATCTGTCCTTCAACTATGATTGAAAAATTTAATTTTCGGAGCGCAAATTTTGCTTTGTCGTAACCATATAAAATTTTTGATTTGCTAAACAGCGGTGTCTCTGGAGAATTTATATATTTGGCGTTTTTGTCGTCTTCTTTAAAAATTCTTCCAGAAAAAGCGATAATTCTTCCGGAACTGTCTGAAATAGGAAACATTATTCTGTCGCGAAATCTATCATAATAATTATCGTTTTTTTCATCGGATTTTTTTATAAGTCCCGCTTTTTCTATATCTGTCGCTATAAAAGTTTTTCTCAAATAATCATACAGCCCGCTCCAAGACGAACTAGAATACCCCACTTTCCATTTTTTAATCGTTTCTTCGTTTAAACCTCTTTTTTTTAAATATTTTCTTATATTATCGTTTAAATCGGCTTTCAAATTTTTTTCAAAGAATAAACAAGCTTCTTCCATAATATTATACAGACGAGACCTTTCATCTTTAGCGGTCTTTTTTTCAAACACAATCGGAATACCCGACTTTTCGCCTAATATTTTCAAAGCTCCCATAAAATCAACCCCCTCAAAATTTTCAACGAACGAAAAGATATCTCCGCTCGCATTGCACCCAAAACAATAGTAAGAATTTCTAAGTGGCGATACAAAAAAAGAAGGAGTTTTTTCATTATGAAACGGGCATTTCGCTCTAAGATTATTGCCAGCTTTTTCAAGTTTTATATACTGGCTGACAACATCCACAATATTCAAACGGTCTTTTATTTTTTCAACTGTAGATGACATAATTTAGATTAAAATTAAAAACACAAAACCTAAAAAGTAAGATGATTGTTATTTTGTTTTTTGTCTCCAATTTTCCGCTTTACCTAAACAACTTATCCTTCATCTTCGCCCCTTGCTTTCTTTATCTCCTCTATCATTTTAGCTTTCGGGCTTCCTTTAAATCCGGTTCCCGCTGGGATTAATCTTCCTATGATAACATTTTCTTTAAGCCCGATTAACTTGTCAATACTTCCGCGAATTGCCGAGTTTATAAGTATCCTTGTCGTATTTTGAAACGACGCGGCGGAAAGAAAACTTTTTCTTGATGAAGACACTTCTGATATTCCAAGAACAAGCGGCTCCGCGGTCGGCTGTTTCGTGTTGTTTTCTTTTGCGTATTTGTTGGCATTTGCAAATTCGTGATTCTCAATAATATCGCCTGCCGTGAAAACATCGCTTAATATGTCTTTCACTTTCATACGGGAAAACATTTGTTTTATTATTAATTCTATATGTTTCCTTGATATTGTTGCCCCTTGCAATTCGTATATTCTGTTAATTTCATTGATTATATAGTCCTGCGTTTTTCTCTTTCCGGCATATTTAAATAATTCATCTATATCCGCCGACCCGTCAGTTAAAAAATCTCCTTTTGATACTTTGTCTCCAACCTTCACAAGTATTGTTCTTCTGAAATTAACAATGTATTCCAAGCCTTTTTTTGATTTCACGGCTTTCTCGCCGGCATTCGGAAGTAAGATGATTATTTTTTCTTTTGCCTCATTTCTTATCTCTGAAACAATACCGTCAACATACGCGATATTTGCGGGATTTTTTGGAGTCCTCTTTTCAAATACTTCATCAACTCTTGGAAGTCCCTGCGTTACATCGCCTCCTGCCGAGAATGCTCCGCCTGTATGTTTTGTATTCATTGTAAGTTGCGTGCCCGGCTCTCCGATAGCTTGAGCCGCTATGGTGCCGACCGCCTCGCCAATTTCTACAAGATTCTTCGTTGTCATATCAATGCCGTAGCAATTTTGGCAAATACCTTGCTGTGTTTTACATACCATAGGAGACCTTACGCTTACGCTTTCTATACCTGTATCTTCAATCTCTTTTGCTTCTTTTTCTTTTAAAAGAATTCCTTTCTTAAATAATATATTTCCTTCGGAATTTTTAATATCTTCCGCGAGAAATCTCCCTTTTATATTTTTCGCCATAGAAATTCCAAATCCTGACGCGCTAACTTTATTTATCAAAATACCTTCTTTTACTCCGCAATCCTCCTCTGTTATTATAGCGTCCTGCGCTACATCAAAAAGTCGTCTTGTAAGATATCCGGCTTTTGCAGTTTGAAGAGCTGTATCCGTAAGTCCCTTTCGCGAACCGTGCGTAGTCGTAAAATATTCTATAGGAGTAAGACCCTCTTTCATTGAAGCAATAATTGGAAATCCAATAGTTTCTCCTTTAGGATTTTGCATAAGACCGACCATTCCTGACATTTGTGTAATTTGACCTAAAGACCCTCGAGCGCCCGATTTCCACATATCATACACCGAACCGTCTTTTTTAAGAGTGTTTGGTATTTCTTTTTCTATTTCATTTTTAGCATTTGTCCAAATTTCTATATTCATTCGCCTCATTTCTTCTTTCAAGATAAGTCCTTCATTATAATGAATAGTGATTTCTTTTGATTTTTCTTTTGCGTTTTTTATTATTTCTTTCTTTTTTTCAGGAACAATGACATCGTCAATACCCCATGTTATACCAGAGTGAGTAACATATTTAAATCCGAAATTTTTTATTTTATTTATAATTTCCTGAATTTTATCAAGTCCGTATATTCTTATCAAATCATCAACAAGAGCCATCATACTTTTATTTGTTATTTCATAATCAACATAAGGATAATCATTCGGCAATGTGCTATTAAACAATATTTTTCCGATAGATGTTTCAAACGGCAGTCCTTCAAATCTTTTATATCTCAATTTGTCAGAAGGCATTACTTTTATTTTCGCGCGAAAACCGACCGCGTCAAAATCATACGCGGTTATGGCGCTGTTTGGATTAGGAAATATTTTTCCTTCCCCTTTTTCACCCGGTATAATTTTTGTCATCCAATAACATCCAAGCACAATATCAAGCATTTTTGTTGATATAACAGGGTCGCCATTGCCCGGTTTAAGAATATTTTTATTCGCTGATATAATATTTTTTGCTTCAAATTGAGCTTCTTCCGAAAGCGGTATATGAACCGCCATCATATCTCCGTCAAAATCAGCGTTAAACGCGGGACATACAAGCGGATGTATTTGAATTGCGTCTCCTTCAATCAAGATTGGCTTAAATGCCTGAATACCTTGCCTATGTAGTGTTGGCGCGCGATTAAGCAAAACAAATTTTTCTTTAATTACTTCTTCTAAAATTGCCCATACTTCAGGTATGTTTTCGTCAATCAGCCGTCCCGCTCCGCGGATATTATACGCAAGCTCTCTTTCAAGAAGTTTAGCGATAATAAACGGTCTAAATAATTCAAGCGCCATATATTTCGGAAGACCGCATTCATCAAGCTTCAAATCAGGACCTATAACTATTACTGAACGGCCTGAATAATCAACTCTTTTCCCGAGAAGATTTTGTCTGAAATATCCCTGTTTGCCTCGCAAATAATCGGAAAGCGATTTAAGTGGTCTTCTTTGCGCTTGATTCATCGCGGAAAACAGCATATTTCCGCGTCTTAATGAATTATCAATAAGAGCGTCAACTGCTTCCTGTAAAATTCTTTTTTCATTTCTTAAGATAACATCGGGCGCGTTAATTTCCTTTAATTTTTTTAGACGATTGTTTCTATTTATAACTCTCCTATAAAGGTCATTGACATCGGATGTCGCATGTCTTCCTCCTTCAAGCGCGACCATTGGACGCAGAGCGGGTGGTATGACAGGAATACGAATCATAAACATCCATTCTGGCCGTATATTTGCGGAATCCATCGCTTTTATAAGAGAAAGGCGTTTGTTTGTTTTCTCTCTTTCAATTGATTTGGCTTTTTCAAGCTGTGTTTCTAATTTTTCAATCAGTTTTTTAAGGTCAAGATTTTTAAAAATATCATATATTGCTTCGGCGCCTATTCCCGTTTCAAAGAGAGTTCCGTATTTTATCGCGTATTTATGATATACAATCTCGTCTAAAACCGCTCCTTCTTGTATATTTTCTATTTCTTTTTTAGCGGACACAAAAAGTTCTTTTAATCGCGTTTTTGTCTTATCGTCATTTACTGATTTAATTTTTGTCTTGTATTCAATATCAAGGTCTTTTAGAATTTTTATTCTCTCTTCCTCAATGACTTTTGTAACAATATATCCGGCAAAATATATTATTTTCTCCACATTGCTTGCGGAAATTCCCAATATCAAACTAATCCTTGAAGGAATACTGCGTAAAAACCAGATGTGAGATACTGGAGTGCAAAGTTCTATATGCGCCATTCTCTCGCGGCGAACGATAGAACGCGTTATTTCAACTCCGCACCTCTCGCATATAATTCCTCTATATCGTATACCTCTGTATTTACCGCAATAACATTCATAATCTTTTTCAGGACCAAAAATCTTTTCATCAAACAACCCATTTTTTTCAGACCGTTGAGTTCTATAATTTATCGTTTCTGGCTTTGTTACTTCGCCAAAAGACCATTCTAAAATCGTATCAGGGGAAGCGAGTTTTAATGATACAATATCAAAATTCTCTGTATTTAATAATGATGTTTTATGTGTTTTATTATTTATGATTGACATAATGATGAAAGTTAAACTTTTTTATTTTTTATTTTCTCAAGCTGTATATTAAGCGACAATCCGCGCAGATTATTAAGCAATACATTAAATGCCGCCGGCGTATGAGGATTGCGGATTCGCTCGCCTTTTATTATGGCATCAAATACTTCAGACCGTCCGAGTATGTCGTCTGACTTTATGGTAAGCATTTCGCGGAGCGTATAAGCGGCGCCGTATCCAAGAAGAGCCCATACTTCCATTTCTCCAAATCTTTGACCTCCGGACTGCGCTTTTCCTCCAAGTGGTTGTTGCGTGATAAGAGAATATGGTCCTATTGAACGCATATGAACTTTATCTTCAACCATATGTTGCAACTTCATAATATACATATATCCAACAGAAATATCCTGATTAAATTCTTCTCCCGTCCTTCCGTCATATAGTTTCATCTTGCCGTCTTCTTTAAATCCCGCTTTTTTAAGCTCTTCTTTTATTTCTTTCTCATCAGCTCCGGCAAAAGAAGGCACTATTGCCTGATAATTAAGAGTATTTGCCGCAAGTCCAAGATGAAGTTCAAGTATTTGTCCAAGATTCATTCTTGATGGAACGCCAAGCGGTGTAAGAATTACATCAATCGGCTCTCCATCTTCGCTATATGGCATATCTTCTTCCGGCAATATTTTTGATATAACGCCTTTATTTCCATGTCGTCCGGCAAGTTTATCTCCTACGGACACATTTCTTATTTGGGCTATCGTTATGTGAATTTTTTTTATAACGCCTGATTCAAGCGAATCTCCTTTCTTGCGTGAAAATATCTTAACACCAATAACCCTACCTCGTTTACCGCCTTCCAAACGAAGAGAAGTGTCTTTAACATCTTTTGCCTTCTCTCCAAATATAGACCTCAAAAGTCTTTCTTCAGGGGTAAGTTGCGATTCTCCTTTTGGAGTAACTTTCCCGACTAAAATATCGCCCGCTCTGACTTCCGCGCCAATTCTTACAATACCGTCTTCATCAAGATTTTTTAATTTTGTTTCTCCGACATTTGGAATATCATGAGTTGTTATTTCGGGACCAAGTTTTGTATCGCGAACGCTTACATCAAGTTCATTCATTCTAATACTCGTGAATTTGCTGTTTTTTACAAGTCCTTCCGACAATATGATGGCATCTTCATAATTTGCTCCAAACCAAGGCATAAATGCGACTCTTACATTATGACCAAGAGCGATTTGTCCGCCCGAGCTTGATGAAGTATCGGCGAGAAGGTCTCCTTTCTTGACTTTATTTTCAAGAGAAACGACTGGTCTTTGATGAAATACAGAGAAATCATTTGTTCTTGAAAAATTTATAAGGTCATATTGAATTTTTTCTTTCTTATTATTTTCTATAATAATCTTTTTTGCGTCAACAAATTTAACAATTCCGTCCGTTTTTGATATTACAATTCTTCCAGTATCGCGAGCGGCGCCTTCTTCAATACCCGTTGCGACAAGAGGCGCTTCAGGAATTATAGGGGGTACCGCTTGTTTTTGCATATTAGAACCCATACTTGCGCGAGCGGCATTATTGTGTTCAAGAAACGGTATCATTGATGTTGCCACGGAAAATGCCTGATTTGTCGCTATGTCTATAAAATGAATATCTTTTTTCGCGACAAGATTTGGTTCGCCATTTTTCCGAACTTCAACAAAATCTTCCATTATATTTCCATCCTTATCATATTTTGTAGCGGCATGAGCAATATTATAATTTTCTTCTTCGTGAGCGTTTAAATACAAAATTTTATCGGTTATCTTTTCATTCTCAACCTTTGCGTAAGGAGTTTCAATCATTCCGAATTTATTTACGCGCGCGTATGTTGCAAGGCGCAATATAAGCCCTATGTTCGGACCTTCAGGCGTATGAATCGGGCAAAGACGACCGTAGTGAGAAGTATGAACATCTCTTACTTCAAAACCTGCCCGTTTTCTGTCCAACCCGCCCGGTCCTAAAGCCGAAAGCATTCTAATATCCTCAAGTTCCGCGAGAATATTCTGCTGGCTCATAAATTTTGAAAGCTGACCTGTAGTAAAAAATTCTTTTATACTTGCTTGAAGAGGTCTTGGATTTATAAACTGCGCCGGCAAAGCTGTCTCAGAATCAACAGTTGACATTCTATCCTGAATATTTCTTTTTATTCGCGACATTCCGACTCGTATTCTCTGCTGAAGCATTTCTCCGACATATCGCACCCGTCTAAATCCAAGATGGTCAATATCGTCAGGTTCAGCGTATGGCGTATTATTTAATGTTATTATATGAGAAACTATTGAAACTATGTCGTCAAGAGAAATAACTTTTCTTTCCATTTCGCGTTCACTTACGGCTTTTTTAAATCTTTGATTAAAACGATACCGCCCGACATTGGAAATATCATAACGGTCGGAACTAAAAATTGAATCTATAAATTCTTTCGCGTGATGAGGCGTGGCAATATCTCCTTCTCTTATTTTTTTATAAATTTCTATGTATGCTTCGTCCATTGTTTTTGCCGAATCAGTTTCAAGTGACGAATTTATTATCTTTTTCGCAAATTTATTGTTCGCGAAAAGAGACAGCATATCTTTATCAAAATGCGCGCCCAATATGCGCAAAAACGATGTTATCGGAAATTTTCTTTTTCTGTCTATTTTTATATAAATCACTCCGTCCGCTTCGCTTTCAATTTCTATCCATGCCCCTCTGGCGGGGATTATTTTTGCTCCAAAATATCTTTTCCCTTTAATCTCTTGAGCTGTAAAAAATACGCCAAAAGAACGAGCCAGCTGAGAAACGACAACTCGCTCTATGCCATTTACAATAAATGTTCCGTGGTCTGTCATCATAGGAAAATCCGTCAAAAAAATTTCTTGTTCTTTCTCGCTTCCCGTGGTTTTGTTTTTAAGCCGAACGGTCGCGCGAAGAGGCGCGTCATAAGAAAGTCTGTTTTCTTTCGCGTAATGCTCTGTGAATTTAGGTTTGTCTATTTCAAAATTTATAAACTCTAATTGGAATTTTTTATTAGAATAATCGTCTATTGGGAAAATCTCCGTAAATACTTCTTTTAGTCCTTCTTTTATAATCCAATCAAATGATTTTAATTGCGGCTCAACAAGATTAGGAAGCTCTATAAGAGGTTTTTTAAATCTACCGAAATATTTTTTCTCCATAGTTTTAACTGAAGTTTTTGTCAGTATAGCGGGATTAATTTTCTCTTTTTTTACACTCATAATAAAAATTGTGATTATTAATAATTAATTGCCAAACTATTGCTAAAAAATCTTTCGCAAAACAATACAACAAAATGACGGCTTTTTGTTTGCAAGCCGTTTTGAATTAAAAAATTTTATTATTTTATTCCGATAAGTAAAATAATCAGAAAAGGTTAAGTGCGTCTATTAAATTATGAAACAGCTTGCCATACACTGTTTCTACCTCTTTGTTTTATTAGTATAAAAATCCTCTTTACTCATTCATCATTTAATCTCATACTGATATTAAAACATGTTTGCATAGTATATATCAATCAATATATAATGTCAATAAAAGTTTTCCACAGCCACAATATCGCTACTATAAATCCGGCCCGATCTGTTTGTGGTTTTTAATTCGCGCGCGGCCAATTTTTCCCGATAGAAAGGATATTTTTTTGTTATTCTGCCATCAATGCTTTGAGCGGACAAGAATATTAAGGCGAAACTTTGACATGCCACCCGCCATTTATTGTTTCATACGATATATCGTATGATTTTATTTTATTTTATTTTATTTATATTTATTTCTTTTTTTCATACGATATATCGTATGAAATTATTATTATCATTATCTACATAATTAATCGCCAAGGTCGCTAAACTACAAAAAATATAATACATATAAGACAAGTCCGACTTGCCTTATATGTTAAATAAAAAAAGCGTCTTATTTGTTTGGCATAATATTTAATGCTTAAACAAATAAGACGCTGGTGAGAATAAGAAAATAATTTTCTTATTCTCTCTTGAGAGCTTCAAAGCTTTTCAGTTTTGAGAGCTCTTGAGAGAAGTCAGCCCAAACTGGCGCTAACTCTCCTCTGTAGTAGTCGTATCCGACTACTAACAGATTATCTCTTTCCTGAACCCCACCAGAGTCAACGAAATCTTTCGTTAACTCCAGAGCGTCTTTTAGACGCAGGAGGTTTTTCAATTCTCTCTCCTCCTGTCGGCTTTTCTCTTTTTCTTTCTCTTCAATTATAAGAGAAAGAGAACTCTTATAATTTTCTTTTTTTTGCTCTTGGATATGTTTCCATATCACAAGAGCTTCATTTTTCAATTGC
>PFAA01000020.1:667-3632 GCA_002778715.1 Candidatus Campbellbacteria bacterium CG10_big_fil_rev_8_21_14_0_10_35_52 | reverse complement strand
GAAAGCCGCCAGCCGCGAAAGCAATCATAATAGGCACAAAAGATTCTGTTGTTGTTCCAAACACAAATACAACAATAGTTCCGACTACTGCGGAAAACGCGGAAATGAAGTTTAACGCAAGCGCTTTTATTTTGCTGAAGCCCGCATGTATCAAAAGCGCGAAATCGCTTATCTCTTGAGGTATTTCGTGGAGAATAATCGCGACAGTGGTTGCTATGCCTATCTCAATGCTTATTAAATAACTTACACCGATTATTATTCCGTCTATGAAGTTGTGAAGACCATCTGACGCGATAATCAATGGGCCAATCGGTTTTATCGCGTCTGATTTTTCATTATCGCATCCATTATATTCGCAATCATGCCCGTGCGAGTGCCGCCATCGCAAGAATTTCTCAAGGATAAGAAATGAGATAATTCCAATTAAAATAAACAAAGACACAATCGCCGGATTTTGAATCCTACTAAATGCTTCCGGAATAAGATGTATAATAGCGTCGCCAAAAAGCGCTCCCACGGCAAGACTTACAAGCAAGAAAACACTTCTATTTAAAAATTTTTGATTTAATGAAAGCGCGAATATACCTATAAGAGATATAAAACTTACGATAATCACGCTTGCAAACGCGTATATTGCAACATTTATCATATTATAGTCATAGATAATAGCATAGAACGGATTATCTTTATAGTTCAGGATGAGCGATAATAGGTATTATATATGGTGTCAAAAAATTATGAGTTATTAAGATTATTTCTTTGATTTTTAATGAATTGTTTTAAAGCATATTGAATTATTTGCGGTTTGCTGATAGTATATAAAAATGGAAAATATAAATACGCAATATTTCAAAGAAAAACTTGAAGCGGAACTTAAAATTCTTACTGAAGAGCTTCAGAAAATCGCGAGAATTAATTCGTCAAATCCTAATGACTGGGAACCAATTCCAGCCGTTATGGACACATTGGAATCGGATAAAAATGAGGTTTCCGACAGAATAGAAGCATTTGAAGAAAATAAGGCGTTGACAAAAGAGCTTGAAATAAGATTTTTTAATATAAAAAACGCTCTTAAAAAAATTGAGAATGGCAAGTATGGAATTTGCGAATCAACAGGAGAGCAAATTCCAATCGCCCGACTTGAAGCGAATCCCGCCGCTAAAACCTGTATGGAACATTTAGAAAAATAGCGGTTAACCATACAATTTTTATAAAATCATTAACGCATTATTATGCGTGAATGATTTTTGTTGTATAATTAAAACAATGTCGCTTCTGACTAAAAATTTTGCAAAAGTTTACAGCGCTCAAACAACTTTTCTTTCGGCAAAAATTATTGATATTGAAGTTGACCTGTCAAAGGGTCTGCACTCTTTTACAATTGTCGGACTTCCCGACAAAGCGGTTGAGGAATCGCGCGACAGAGTTTCCGCCGCGATTAAAAATTCAGGTTTCAAATCTCCAAAAAGCAAAAATCAAAAAATTATAATATCGCTCGCGCCCGCCGACATTAAAAAAGAAGGACCTGCGTTTGACCTTAGTATAGCGCTTGCTTATCTTCTTGCTTCAGACGAGGTTAAGTTTGACCCAAAAGAGAAACTTTTTTTGGGCGAGCTTTCTCTTGATGGGGAATTGCGCGGGATAAACGGCGTTCTTCCTATCGTGGTTGAAGCTAAAAAGCGCGGATTTACGGAAGTATTTTTACCGAGAGTTAATATGGATGAGGGCGCTTTGATTGACGGTATTAAAGTATTCGGAGCAAACAACTTAAGGGAAGTAATTTGTCATCTTAATGAGAAATTGGAAGAGCGGAAGTTGATTGAACAGAGTAAAAAGACAAAAATTAAAAATAAAAAAGAAAATTACACGGTAGATTTTGAAGATATAAAAGGACAAGAAACCGCAAAAAGAGGTCTTGAAATAGCAGCCGCGGGTGGACACAATATCGCTATGTTTGGTCCTCCAGGCACAGGAAAGACAATGCTTGCGAAAGCGTTTTGTCATATATTGCCGGAGCTTTCATTTGAAGACGCTCTTGAAGTAACGGCAATTCATTCTATAGCCGGGCTTTTGGACGCTCCGCTTATGACAAATCCTCCATTTAGAACCCCGCACCATACGGCTTCGCACATTGCTCTTGTCGGAGGAGGGGCTGTTCCGAGACCGGGAGAGGTAACTTTAGCGCACAGAGGAGTTCTTTTTCTTGATGAGTTTCCTGAATTTGAAAGACGCGTTATTGAAGCGTTGCGTCAGCCGCTTGAGGACAGAGTTATAAGCATATCGCGCGCGAAGGGCTCGGCATTATTTCCCGCAAATTTTATATTGATTGCCGCTATGAATCCCTGTCCGTGCGGAAATTTTGGAAGCGCGAAAAGATGCGTATGCGTTCCTGCCGCGTTTGAGCGATATAAAAGAAAAATATCAGGTCCTATAATTGACCGTATTGATATGTGGATTGAGGTTTCAAACATCTCTCACGATAAACTTTTAGAAAATAATAGTAAAAATAAAGAAAACAAGAAAAATAAAGAAAGCGAAAAAATGAAAAAAAATATTTTAAGAGCGCGAGCGATTCAGAAACAACGGTTTAAAAACACAAAAAGAAAAATAAAAACAAACAGCGAAATGAATAGCAAAGATATAAATCATTTTATCAGTTTGCCCGAGAATGCTCAAAAAAATCTAAACAATGCCGCGCGTTTAATGGACCTTTCTCCGCGCGCGTATCACAGAGTTATTAAACTTTCCCGCACGATAGCGGATTTAAGCGGAAGCGAGACGATTGAAGAAAATCATATTTTAGAAGCTTTGCAATATAGACCGAAACAAATACAAGAATTATAAAAATAAAAAATTTCAAGAGGGAAGACGCGCTTTTAATTTCTTATATAGCAGACGATATGAAAGTTAAAAGTTTGTAAAACTATCAAAAAAATTTTTAATTCCTAATACCTAATTTCTAATC
>PFAA01000020.1:0-657 GCA_002778715.1 Candidatus Campbellbacteria bacterium CG10_big_fil_rev_8_21_14_0_10_35_52 | reverse complement strand
TAATGTTTAATTTCTAAACTTAAACATTCAATATCCAAATATAATTTTATGATTAACAAATCAGAATGCCTTTTTGATTTAAATAAAAAAAGGTGTTCTTTTTAAATAAAAGAACACCTTTGTTGTAAATGTCAATATTTATGAATTACGAAACTTTTTCTTGGCATAAATTTTTACAAGACACACATAAAAATCCGCTGATTTTTTGTTATGCTTGCGTGTTCGCCTGTGCAATGTCTTTCAAAAATTATACCTGTGGCGAGTTTCGTAATTCACGATTATTATGTTTTTACCTTGATATTTTCTTCATCCCTGCCTTTAATTCAAAAAAGAAAAAAAAGATAAAAAAAGCAACGGAAGAAATAAAACATATCAATAAAACCTTGAAAATATCCCCACCGCCTCCGCTCTCGACAAACAAAATAACTCCACCAAAAAAGACGGCAAAAAGACAAAACATAAAACCAATGGGATTATGAAGGACCCTTTTTAGGGCCTCCCAATAAAAAATAAACATAATTTAAACCTTCCTTTCTTTAAAGATTTTGAGATTTAATTTAGTGTTATATTTATATTAATGTCAAGTAGCTCCAGCCAATCTACCATAAATTCTATCAAACATCTCCTCTTTTATCAACAGCTTGGTAATATAAATGA
>PFAA01000002.1:6977-7590 GCA_002778715.1 Candidatus Campbellbacteria bacterium CG10_big_fil_rev_8_21_14_0_10_35_52 | reverse complement strand
TTAACGCCAAAAACAATCCCAGAGAGATGCTCCGACAAAACCTGCCCGAACCACAATCCGCATAAGTTAGAAAAAAAATAAATAAAAAAACCCATACAGACATTTTTGTCTGTATGGGTTATGGAAGATACGGTAAGTCACAGTTTTATCTTTTGCGCTATATATACTATTACAGAAGATACGATTTCTACCAATGCAATGAATATTATATATTGCAGGGGGTTCGCGAACACCCCTATAAATTCTCCTGCGAAACTTCCTATATACACCCCTATAAATCCTCCTGCGAAACCTCCTACAAACCATCCTGCGGTGCCTCCCACGAGCATTGTTGCCACGAGTATTACCATAAGCACTCCTTCGGGTATTCCTACGAATACACTCACGAGTGCTCCTGGCAACATACTAAAAAATATTCCAATATAAAAAACTATAAGTTTTCTATATTGGACAACTGATTGTGATTGATTCGCAAAGATTACAATGAAGCTCACCACCAACACGCAAACAGCTGGCGCTATCAAGCAAAAAAAGGTGGCTTTATGATCTTTAGTATTTTTAACAGACAGCACGCCGTCTGTTTCTTTCCAACCATTGTTATAAGTAACAACCT
>PFAA01000002.1:6692-6936 GCA_002778715.1 Candidatus Campbellbacteria bacterium CG10_big_fil_rev_8_21_14_0_10_35_52 | reverse complement strand
ACAACCTTACTTAATGTTTTTACTTGCTTAATGATTGGAAAACCAAAAAGAAAACTTTTTTCTTCTTCTTTTTTATCTAGCTCTTTTTTATCTAGCTCACCACTTACAAGTTGGTGAGCCGTCTCCGCGTCAATTCCGGTTGGAACACCCGGAACTTCTTTCCTTTCCTTTATTTCTATTTCTATTTCTTCTATAACAAGGATCTTATCTTCCATAAAAACTCTTGTTTCCGTTTCCGCATTGA
>PFAA01000002.1:3557-6671 GCA_002778715.1 Candidatus Campbellbacteria bacterium CG10_big_fil_rev_8_21_14_0_10_35_52 | reverse complement strand
CGCATTGACATTAATGCTAATGCCAATCAAAAATATTAAGAAAAATAAAATTTTTCTCATTTTCCTCTCCTTTCTTTTTCTTTAAATTTTTTTTAAAATAACAATCTGTCTAAAATTATACAGAAAAATATAATTTTGTCAAGTTTTTGCATATCCCCTCTATTTTCCGCTATCGCATAGCTGAAAATGTTTGCAATAAACAATTAAAAGAATAAAATATCTTTATGAATGTCAGAGATATATTAAACCTAATGTCATCAGCTTCGGAGGAAGACAAAAAGCTCATAACAACGGCTTATCAATTTGCCGAGCGCGCGCATATCAATCATAAGAGAAATTCCGGCGAACCATATATGATACATCTATATGAGGTCGCAAAGATTCTTGCAGGACTCGGTATGGGCGCAAAGACAATATCAGCCGGACTTTTACACGATACTATTGAAGATGTCGGCATTACAGAAAAAGAATTGCGGGAAAAATTTGGCGGAGAAATCACCAATCTCGTGCAGGGCGTAACGGAGCTTGGAATGCTTCATTATCGCGGAGTAAAAAAACACGCGGAAAGTTTACGCAAACTTTTTGTTGTAACATCTCAAGATATTCGCGTGCTTATCATCAAACTTGCCGACCGTCTGCATAATATGCGGACACTCAAATATAATAGTAAAGAAAGTCAGCAAAGAAACGCTATTGAAACGCTTGAAATATACGCACAAATAGCGGACAGACTCGGTATGGGACAAATAAAAGGAGAGCTTGAAGACCTTGCTTTTCCATATATTTATCCTGATAAATATATGGAAATACTGCAATTGCGTAAACAAAAAAACAAAGAAAATATAAAAAAACTTATAAAAATAAATAAATCTATAAAGAAAGAGCTTGCAAAAAATAATATAATAAACTTCAAAACCGACTATAGAATAAAACGGCTTTACAGTTTATATCAAAAATTAGAAAGAAAAGACAAAAATATTGATAGAGTAAGAGACATATCCGCTCTTAGAATTATTGTGCCGACTATAGACGACTGTTATAAAGCGCTTGGGATTATTCATAGCGTTTGGAGGCCGCTTCCGGGAAAAATCAAGGATTATATAGCAATTCCCCGTCCAAATGGATACAAAAGTTTACATACTACGATTTTTACAGGTGACGGCGGTTTGATAGAAATACAAATCCGCACTGAAGAAATGCATCAAGAAGCGGAGTATGGCATCGCTTCTCATCTCTCTTATAAAAAAAGTTTTGAAAAAAATAAAAAAAATGAATCAAATCAGTCATGGATAAGAAAATTACTTTCTTCAAGAATAGCTAATCGTGTAAAAAATTTCAGAGATGAAGTAAATGGTAATAAAAAAAATGATAAAAAATCTTTAAGTGAGAATAAAAAATCAGCTTATAAACTTCCTTACTTAACGGAAAATATTCCGAGATGGATTAAACAAATAGCGGAGGAACAGAAAAGTATTCCGAAATCAAAAGAGTTTATTGATGACTTAAAAACTGATTTTTTTAACTACAGAATTTTTGTTTTTACTCCGAAAGGCGATGTCATAGACCTGCCTATTGATTCAAGCCCTATTGATTTCGCGTATGCCGTGCACTCCGATATTGGAAACCATATATCCGGAGTAAAAGTCAATGATAAATTTGCAGCGCTTAATACAAAACTTAAAAATGGAGATATCGTGGAGATACAAACAAAAAAGACAAGTCTCCCCACTGCTAAATGGATGGATATGTCTAAAACATCCGCAGCGCGCAGAAATATACGAAACACCATAACAGAACATAAAACAGCAAAACCTTCTATAAGAAAAATTTAGATAAAAACTATATTGAAAAATTTTTTATTGAATACAAATCTTCATCTGTTGTTTCTTTTTCTTCTTTAGACCTGTCGTCTATTAATTCCTCTTTATCTTCAGACATTTGAAGAACAGAGGAATTTTCAACATTTTCTTTGTTTAAGATATTAAAAATTCCGCGCAAATCTTCATCTGAAAGAAAATCTATTGTAATTTTTCCGCCTATTTCCTTTTTCTCTATCTGTACTCTGGCTCCCAATGTCTCTGTAAGTTTATTTTCAAACTCCATTATTTCAGGATTAAAGTTTCGCGAGTGTTTTCTTATTCTGTCTACGGCAATCCTTCTTGAAATGGACTCTGCTTCCCGTACCGTAAGTTTCTTTGCCACTATTTCTTTAAAAAGAGTCGCTTGCTCTTCCGGCTTGTCCACAAGCATCATAATAGGTCTTGCATGACCTTCTGTTATTATACATTCAGAAATAGCTTTTTGCACTTCATCGGGAAGAGAAAGAAGCCGTATTGTATTTGAAACATATTCCCTGCTTTTTCCGACTTTTTGCCCTATTTCAATATGTTTAAAATTAAATTCATTCACAAGACGGGAAAACGCGAAAGCTCTGTCCATAGGATTCAAATCTTCCCTTTGAATATTTTCTATAATAGCAATTTCAAGTTTCACTCTGCCGTCATCTTCCATTGTCCTTATAATCACAGGCACTTGATTGATACCGGCAAGATAAGACGCTCTCAATCGTCTTTCACCCGCAATCAATTCATAATTTACCGATAAACCTCCGTCATCTGTCTGATATTCTTTCCGTGTTACAACAAGCGGTTGGAGCACGCCGTATTGACGAATTGAGTCGGCCAAATTCTGCAATTTTACTGGATTAAATTCGCGCCGCGGCTGATAAGGGTTTGGCTGTATTTTCTCAAGTTCAACCCAATATATTGAATCATTGTGGAATTGCTGTGTCATATTGCAATTATTATATCATAAAAAAATAAACTCAACAAAAATTTTTGATAGCGAAATAATATACAATAAATTGATTTACACAAAAAAATTAAGTATTATACATTTATTATTATTATTGCCCGGGTGGCGGAATTGGTAGACGCGCACGACTCAAAATCGTGTGGGGTAAACCCATGAGAGTTCGATTCTCTCCTCGGGCACAAAAATAAAGAGAACGATGCGGAGCATCGGGCGACTATATTTTTGCAACGATGGAGAGAATCGAACGGCGGAGGCGGTATACAAGACGAGCGAAACGAAGTGTAGCGAGGGCTTGTCGCC
>PFAA01000002.1:2165-3508 GCA_002778715.1 Candidatus Campbellbacteria bacterium CG10_big_fil_rev_8_21_14_0_10_35_52 | reverse complement strand
ACGAAGTGTAGCGAGGGCTTGTCGCCGAGCCGCGTCCAGCGTTCTTATGAGCGGAGCGAATTAGAAAAAGCGGGACGATTCTCTCCTCGGGCATCAGAAAGGAAAAGTCAAAGAGTTGGGGAAAGAAAAATTTTTAATTCAAAAAATCAGAAGATAAGAAACCGCAAATGTGCGGATTTTTTTATTGCCCTTGACGACAGACATCAGTTATGCTATGATAGCGACTATGTGATTGAGTCATCGTGGCTTGGTCAAAACCGCACATTTCCAACCAAATAGATAGGAGGCCTCCGATGAGTACAGTTGAAACTCTGAATGGACGGCTCCGGGGTTTCCTGGAGCGCAAGTTCTTTAAGATGGTGATAGTCGGTCTGATTTTCATGAATCCTGTGGCGCTTGCGCCATAGGTGTGGGTGACTCTCACTACTCCCAGCGTTGAGGGAATTTCCCTCACAATGTGGGTCATCTTCATCGCGATTCAGACGGCGATGATTTTCGAGGGAATCCGGGTGCGCAGTATGCCCGTGTTCTGGTCCATGCTCATCAGCGTGTTCCAGAGCATCACCATCATTACCACGGTTCTGATCCGTGGATAGGAAAGGAGGTGTAGCTTGAACACAGAAACGATTGGTCAAATTGCTGGTTTGGTTGTTATGGTCAGCGTCATTCCCTACGCGATTAGGGTTTTCCAGAGAAAGATTCAACCGAACCTCGTGAGCTGGAGCATCTGGTCGCTTCTCGGCCTTGCACTCTTGCTCACCTATCGCAGTTCCGGCGCGACGAGCAATGTTTGGCCTGCCGTCTTCGGTTTCTTCAACCCCGTTCTCATCACAGTGCTCGCATTGTGGCGAGGAATACGGAGAAAGCCAGAGCGATGGGAGCTCGTATGCGGAGCAATTGGCATCGCCTCGCTCGTGTGGTGGGGCTTCGTTCACAACGAAGCTTCGCAAGCACAATTTGTACTTTATCTCGCGATTGTTGCCGATGCGTGCGCTGCAATCCCAACCATCGGCTTTGTGTGGAGAAATCCGCACGAGGACCGGCCGTTTGCGTGGGGACTGTTCGGAGTAGGTTATGGTCTGGGAATCTTTGCGATTACCGACCACACCTTCGTCAACTATGCGCTTCCCGTATACATGTTCCTCGGCGCCGGCGCAATTGCCGTAATTCTCGCTGCACACCGCGTGCGCAACCGACTTCCGGTTACGGAGTGGGTATGAGCCGTAAACAGCGAATTCGTTCAGGGCCCCTCGTGGTAGCAACATCACCACGCGGGGCCTTTTTTTTGTTTGATTTTTTGATAAATTAAATTCATAATTGAATGCCGCCAAAGAAAAACTTGA
>PFAA01000002.1:1772-2155 GCA_002778715.1 Candidatus Campbellbacteria bacterium CG10_big_fil_rev_8_21_14_0_10_35_52 | reverse complement strand
ATATACAAAATAAAATCATACGATATATTGTATGATTTTTTCATTAAAAAATGCGCGACACAAGATGTCATGTCGCGCATTTAGACAAAAATTGGTATGGTCTCTTATGTTTGTTTGAGCCCATACCTGAATACAAATAACGATCGCGTTTTCGAGGTCATCATTGTTCATTTTCAAAATATGCCGTTTTCATATTTTGAACTGCCATGGAGAAAAAATTTGAGACGCCTCTAGTCTTCAGACAAGCCCGGTTTTATCTTAAAATTAAACAAACTTAAGACAATTAACTTCCAACGCCGGAATATATTCATACTTTTCTTATTGTTTGTATTCTATTTTTTTAAAATTACTTTCAAATTTAACATAATAAACCTCCTATAAAA
>PFAA01000002.1:1304-1619 GCA_002778715.1 Candidatus Campbellbacteria bacterium CG10_big_fil_rev_8_21_14_0_10_35_52 | reverse complement strand
TTAATTTTATAAATTTATATTCTAATTATATCTTTCCCACTAAATCAAGTCCCGGCTCAAGTGTATCATCTCCCGGATTCCAACTTGCCGGACATACTTTGCCTTTATTTTTGCTGACAAATTTTGACGCTTGAAGTTTTCTTAAAAGCTCTTTGGCATTTCTTCCAACATCTGTATTATTAATCTCCGCAATTTGAAGTATTCCGTCAGGGTCAATAATAAAACTCCCACGAAGCGACAGCCCTTCATCTTCTATAAGAACGCCAAACATTTCTGAAAGATAGTGGTTTGAGTCAGATGCCATTGGAAATTCTA
>PFAA01000002.1:0-1257 GCA_002778715.1 Candidatus Campbellbacteria bacterium CG10_big_fil_rev_8_21_14_0_10_35_52 | reverse complement strand
TTTTTAAACTCTTTATATAAATTTGCCATTTCTTCAAGCTCTGTCGGACAAACAAAAGTAAAATCCGCGGGATAAAAGAAAAATATAAGCCATTTTCCTTTGAAATCGGAAATTTTTATTTCTTTTTCATTGTTTTTATGAAATATTTTGAAAGATATATCAGACACTTTTTCACCCACCTTAACAGTATCGTCTAAATATAGATTATCACAAAATTCGCAATTATTTTCTTTTTTTGACATATTATAATAATTAAAGTTTATAATATAATTATTTTAGCATGAAAGAAAAGAAAATAAAAATAATTGTAATTCTTGGACAAACAGCGACTGGCAAAAGCGATTTGGCGGCGCGAATCGCTAAAAAATTAAACGGTGAAATTATTTCCACGGATTCAAGGCAAGTATATAAAGGACTTGATATAGGAAGCGGTAAAATTACGAAAAAGGAAACACGCGGAGTGCCTCATTATTTACTTGATGTCGCAAATCCAAAACGACAATTTTCCGTCGCTCAATATAAAAAACTTGCGGATAATAAAATCATAAAAATTTATAAGACCAGAAAAATTCCTTTTATAGTCGGCGGAAGCGGCTTTTATATTCAAGCGATAGTTGACGGTCTCGTATTGCCAAAAGTCAAGCCCAATAACAAACTCCGCAAGAAACTTGAAAAAAAATCTGCGAAAGAATTATTTTCAATGCTTAAAAAATTAGATAAAAATCGCGCCAAAAAAATTGAAAAAGATAATCCAAGACGGCTCATACGAGCTATTGAAATAGCAAAAGCGCTCGGTAAAGTGCCAAAATTAAAAACAAATTCAAAATATGAAACGCTTCAAATTGGGTTAAAACTTTCGGATAAAAAATTAAAAAATAATATTCATAAAAGAATTGTATCGCGAATTCAAAGCGGTATGATATCAGAAGTTAAAAAACTGCGCGCCGAAAGTGTCTCTTGGGAACGGCTTGAATCATTTGGTCTTGAGTATCGTTTTATCGCGCGCTATTTGCAAGGCAAAATAAAAAAAGAAGAAATGTTAAATAAATTAGAAACAGAAATCTGGCATTTCGCAAAAAGACAAATTAGATGGTTCAAGAAAGATGCAAGAATTAAGTGGTTCAATCCGAATGAAATTAAAAAAATAGAAATAGAAATTACAAACTTTTTAGATAACTATTCGTGAATTACAAAACTCGTCGCAGGCATAATTTTTGAAAGACATTGCGCAGGCGAACACGCAAGCATAACAAAAAA
>PFAA01000051.1:6137-9012 GCA_002778715.1 Candidatus Campbellbacteria bacterium CG10_big_fil_rev_8_21_14_0_10_35_52 | reverse complement strand
AAAAAGATTGAAAAAAGTATATGATATTCAAAGACGATTCGGTAACAAGAGAGATTAACTCCTTGGTAACAGTTTATTATGAGCTATAGCGTACATTGTGGTAATGTCCACACATATATGGCAGTTTTTGTCTCAAACCGTTAAGGTGGAATTAAGGCGGTAAAAGTAAATAAATGGTCTATTTAGAATCGTTTTTTATCTTAAAAACTTCATCTACTATGCCATATTTTTTTGCCTCTTCGGCGTTCATATAGAAATCTCTTTCTACATCTTTTTCTATTTGTTTTAATGACTGGCTTGTGTTTTTAGACAATATTTTATTAAGCTTGTCGCGTGTGTTTATTATATGTTTTGCCGTAATCTCAATATCTGTCGCTTGTCCTTGCACCCCTCCCCACGGTTGATGAATCATAACCTCGGCATTTGGAAGAATATATCTTTTGCCTTTCTTTCCAGCAGAAAGAAGCACGGCCGCGCCGGACGCAGCAATCCCAACACACACTGTGGATACATTCGGTTTTATATGGTTTATTGTGTCAAGCATAGCGAGAGTTGCCGTAACAGAACCGCCGGGTGAATTAATATATAGTGAAATATCTTTTTTAGAATCTTCCGACTCCAAAAAAAGCAGTTGGGCTATGATAATATTAGCGGTATCATCCTCAATTTGTCCTCCTAAAAAAATTATTCTTTCTTTTAGTAAACGAGAATATATATCAAAAGCCCTTTCCCCGAATTGTGATTTTTCTATAACAGTTGGTATTAACATAATTTTTAATAGATTAAATATTAATATAACATATATTTATAAATACGGCAAAAATAATTTAACCGAGTTCAGGAAATAATCGCAAAGCTTTTGTTGAAAATTGATTGAAATTAAAATAATTTTGCTTTTTCAATTAAACTAATGATTTCTTTTTTTAGTTCGGCAAATTCAAGCGCCCCAGCGCCTTTTTTGGCAAAAAACACAGCAATACGGCCTTCTTTTGTTTTTATAGACCGTATGGTGTGTTTTCCTTGGCGTTTAAAAAGATTGCGTTTTACGGCTTTTTTAATAATTTTTCCTGAAACAACAAAGTAAAACCTGCTTTTTTTAATATTTTCAATTTCTAAAACCCTTAATAAAAGATGTGGTGAGTGGTATACCTTTCCTTTCTTTAAAATATTTTCAAATAGCTGTTTAGTGTTGATTATCACGCTATTTTATTTATAAACTTTATACTTTTTATACTGTTAGTTTTGCTCGTTTTTTGTTTCTTCTTTTTTTTACAACCCTTCTTCCGCCTGTTGTTTTTTTCCTAACCAAAAAGCCGTGTGTTTTAAATCTTTTTCTTTTTTTTGGTTTATATGTTTTTGACATTGTTTTATGTTTATGTTTTGTTTTTTTAATTATAAGTTATACACAGTTTCTTAACATATTATTAACATAATTTGTTTTTTTTAGCAAGTTACATTTTTTTTTATAACCTATATAATAAAACTAACTGAATAATAAAAAATGAATAATACTTTAGAAAACAAAACAACAGGGGAGATTAATATAAAAGAATTATGGGAAAATGTTCTTGTTGATGTTGAATTAAATATTTCAAAAGCAAATTTTAGCACATGGTTTAAAGATACATATATTATAAAAATTAACAACGGTGTTGTTTGTTTAAGCGTGCCGAATGAATTTACAAGGGGGTGGTTGTTTGATAAATACCATAAACTTTTACTTAAAATTTTAAGGGGCTTGATAGTTGGTATTAGAAATATTGAATACCTTGTTAGGAAAGATAATAAAAAAGAGGGTGATATTATGTATAAACAAAATACAAACAATATGGAACTACCACTCGCTGAATTTTATATAAATAAAGAAGATAATTTAAATCCAAGATATACATTTGAAAATTTTGTTGTTGGACCTTTTAATGAACTTGCGCACGCCGCCGCCCAAGCTGTTACTAAAAAACCGGGGATTGTTTATAACCCTTTGTTTATATACGGCGGTTCTGGGCATGGTAAAACACACCTTATACAATCAATAGGAAATAAATTAAAAAAAAGAAATGATGAAACAAAAGTTTTTTACACAACATCTGAAAAATTCGCGACTGATTATATAAACGCTGTTAGAAGTAATAAAGTAAATATGTTATTTAAAGATAAATATAGAAAATATGATGTTCTTATAATAGATGATATACAGTTTCTTTCTGGTATGGAAAAAACACGTGAGGAATTATTTCATTTATTTAACGCTTTATATGATAATAATAAACAAATTATATTTTCATCAGACAAACATCCAAACTTTATACCAAATATGGAAAGCCGTTTAAAATCAAGATTTTCCGCTGGTATGGTTGTTGATATACCAAAACCAGACCACGAATCAAGAATTGCTATACTTAAATCAAAATCGCTTCAAAATAAATTTCAAATAAACAATGATGTTGTGGATTATTTAGCTCTTACTGTTCAAGGAAATATAAGAGAGCTTGAGGGTGTTTTGAATTCAATAATATGCCAATCCCAATTAAAAGGAAAAGATTTTTCATTAAATGATGTTAAGATGTTTGTAAAAAATACCGTTATAAAACAAAAAAATTCTGTTTCTATTAAAGATATTGTTAAACAGGTGGCTGATTTTTATAATATTGAAGAGAATATAATTTATAAAAAAACAAGGGTTAAAGAAGTTGTTAGACCAAGGCAAATTATTATGTATATACTTCGTGAATGTTTTAATATCCCATATCCAACAATAGGACAAAAACTTGGCGGTAGAGACCATACAACTGTGATTCATTCTTATGAAAAGATAAAAAAAGAAATTAAAATTGATAGTATTCTTTCAAGAGAGATTGAGCAATTAAAAATGATG
>PFAA01000051.1:3334-6114 GCA_002778715.1 Candidatus Campbellbacteria bacterium CG10_big_fil_rev_8_21_14_0_10_35_52 | reverse complement strand
TGTGTGTATAAAAAACAGTAAATATTTGTTTAAAAATATAAAGGAAAATAGGTTATTAAGTTATCAACATAAATAATAATAATAATAAAAAAAATTATATGAAAATAGAATGTTTAAAAGAAAATTTAATTGATTATATTTCAATAGCTGAAAAAATAAGCGGTAAAAATTTAACACTGCCTGTTTTAAATAATTTATTACTTATTGTAAAAAATAATAAATTTTATATTCGTTCAACAAATCTTGATATTGGTATTGAAATAAACATATCAGCAAAAGTTATTTCAGACGGCGTTGTTGCTGTTCCAGGGGTTGTTTTATACGGTCTTATTTCAACTATATATAATCATAATAAAATCACATTAGAAGTTGTTAATAATAATTTAAAAGTTTCAACACAATCAAGTAACGCTATAATAAAAACAATTCCTAATGATGATTTTCCAAAATTACCAATTATAAAAAAAAATAAATCTATAAAAATAAAATCAATAGATTTTATAAATGGATTAAGGTCTGTTTGGTATAGCGCTTCTATGTCGTCCATAAAACAAGAGTTATCAAGCGTTTATATATACAATGATAGCGGAAAATTAGTTTTTGTATCAACAGATTCTTTTAGGTTGGCAGAAAAAACAATAACAACAAACGGAGATATTGATGATTTTGAACATATTTTAATACCACTTAGTAATATAAATGAAATAATTCGCGTTTTAGAATATATAGGAGGAAGTGTTGATGTGAATATTGAAAACAATCAAATATTTTTTACATCAGATAAAATATATTTAACATCGCGGCTTATAAATGGTTCGTTTCCTGATTATAAACAAATAATACCAAAAGAAAACACAACAGAGGTTGTTGTTTTAAAACAAGATATTGTAAATATACTAAAAAATATAAATGTTTTTTCCAACAAATTCAATCAGATTAATTTTTATATAAACCCAAAAGAAAAATTATTCAAAATAAGTTCAAAAAACGAAAATGTAGGAGAGATAGTTGATAATATTGAAGCAGCTCTCTCTGGAGAAATTATAGATATTAATCTTAATTATAAATACATATCAGATTCTTTTCAGTCAATACATTCAGACAGTGTTTCTTTATTATTTAGCGGATTAAGTAAACCGGTTATAGCGCGCGGTATTGGAGATAATAGTTTTTTTTATCTTATGATGCCTATGAATAAATAGTTATATTAAATATGTTTAATATAAGTAATTTTTTAGAGAAGTTTAAAAACATTACCCCGCCAAATAAATTTATTAAAGATATTTTTATTAGTGTTGTAAAAAATACCACAAACATACTTCTTAAAAAAAATGATTTAGATGTAAGAAACGGAACAATTTTTATATCAACAGACCCAATTATAAAAAATGAAATTTTTTTACAAAAAGACGAGATTATGAAACAGATTGTAAAAAATCTAAACAAGTATAAAAAAACAATAAGAGATATGCGGTAAATAATAATATTTAATATTTACTAAAATATCTTTACATATTCACATTAAAAACCATTTCAGCATATCCTTTATTAAAAACACTATCATACCCGATTACTTTTAGTGTGTTTTGTTTGTTTATATTATCAAGATTGTTAGGAATAAATGAAAAAGAAAAAGGGTATTGTTTTGTTGAGCCGATAAACGCGCCATTTACAAAAACATCAACCTTAACAAGAGGGAAGCGAACAAAACTTTCTATATTCACAGTTATTTTACTATTTTCTTTATACACAATATTTATTTCCGGACTCAATATTGTTATTTTTGGAAAAAACTCAGGTTTATGAATATCATCAACCTCATTCGGTATATTATCAGCTGTTGTTGAAGCAAAACCTTTTTTCTCCTTCCATTTATTTATAGGATATTCCCACAACCTAAACTGAGCGTTGTTTTCAGGTTTCTCGGGAATTTTTCCGTTAGGGTCATTTTTATCTACCCAATATAAAATTGAATGAATATCTGTTATTATCCGACCTTTTTTTGTTTCATCGGGCGTATATTCCGTCGCAAGTTTTCCTGATATTTTATCAATTGTATATTCAACACCGCCCAACCACACACCCCTCAATACGGGTTTAAGAGTAGATAAATCCGCATCTTTCGGTTTTTTAAATTTTTCATTATCAATAACAGCAAGAATTTCATTCATAAACGCATTCCACATAGGGGCGACGATAAAACCGGCAACTTTCTTTTCCATTGGACTATTGTTATTGTTTCCAGCCCATGCACCGACAGAAATATTCGGAGTATATCCTATAATCCATGCGTCTCTATAATCATTTGTTGTTCCTGTTTTTACGGCAACATCTCTATTTTCAAAATATAAATACGAATGTCTGCCAAATGCCGGAGTCCGCGCGTCTTCATCTGATAATATGTCCGATATTTGAAGAGCTGTGTTTTCTTGAATAACTCGTTTATTTTTTTGCGTGAATTTTTCTATAATATTTCCATACCCGTCCTCAATCCGCAAAACGCCCGTCGGTTCGTTTCTTATACCATTATTCGCAAACACACCATAAGCGCTCGTCATATCCAAAAGAGAAACCTCGCCGCCACCAAGCACTAATGTTAATCCATACCTGTTTATATTAGAGAGGCCTTTTATTCCCATATCTTTTGCTGTGCGAAGAGAGTCCTGAAGCCCTGCGAGATAAAGCACTTTTACAGCTGGAATATTTACAGATTGGGCAAGCGCGTTTCTAAACGAGATTGGTCCATTAAACACACCATCATAGTTTTCAGGAGAATAACA
>PFAA01000051.1:0-3318 GCA_002778715.1 Candidatus Campbellbacteria bacterium CG10_big_fil_rev_8_21_14_0_10_35_52 | reverse complement strand
TCATCACTCGTAAGATTTTCAGGAGCGCATGTTGTTTGGAACTGTGTTTTTAAATTAAACACAGTTGTTTCCGGCGTATATCCTTTGTTAAACGCTGTGGCATATACAAACGGCTTAAATGCGGAGCCCGGCTGGCGGTTTGGATTGATTGCCACGTTAAAATTACCATCTATCTCTTTGTCAAAATAGTCGCGCGAGCCGACCATTGTAAGAATTTGACCCGTCTTAGGGTCTATTACCACAAGACCGGCATTTTCCGCGTTAAATTTTTCTTCGTTTTCATGAGCATATTTGAAAATTATTTCTTCTGCCTTTTTTTGAAGTTCAAAATCAAGCGTTGTTATAATTTTAAAACCTTTTTCTTCAACAGCGCGTCTTCCGTATTTGTTTTCTAAATATTCTATTATAAAAAAAACAAAATGCGGAGCTTTTATACCAATGTTGTATTGAGGTTTAAATTCAACAAGCTCTTTAAGGGCGCCGATGTATTCATTTTTTGTTATAAAACCATTTTCAAACATTCTTTGAAGAACTAAATTTTTTCTTTCTTCAAGTTTATTTTTATTGTTGCCGTATGGAGAATAAAAAGTCGGTGCTTGAGGAAGCGCGGCAAGATACGCGGACTCAGAAAGGGTGAGGTCTGCCGCGTTTTTTGCAAAAAACACATTACTTGCTTCTTCTATGCCATATATGTTTCCGCCGTAAGGAGATTCATTCAGATATAATTCCAAAATTTCTTCTTTTGAAAACTTTTGCTCAAGCTTAAAAGCCAAAACCCATTCTTTAAGTTTTCTTGAAATTTTTTTCTCCGAGGTTAAGATGGAGTTTTTTACAACCTGTTGTGTAATTGTGGAACCGCCTTGTTTAAATTCAAGCGCCCCAAGATTTATAAATACCGCGCGAATAACAGACAACGGCTTAATTCCTTTGTGCTCATAAAAATCAGCGTCCTCAATGGCAACCGCGGCATTTTTAATATTTCTTGAAATCTCAGAAAAAGGAACAACTGTTCTTTGTATATTTTCATGCACATCATACAGAAGAATTTTTCCCGTCCTATCGTATATTTTTGTTGATTGTGTTATTTTTCGTTTTCCCAAAGAATCAAGTTCTGGAATAGACAAAGACGATACCCACAACACAAAAAATCCCGATAATAAAAGCGTTACCACAATAAACAGCTTTATAAAAATTTTAAACAAACCACCGCCTCTATTTTTGTTTTTTCTGGACATAATTTATTACATAATAACATTTATGCTAAAATAGACCTATATGTTTTTGAAGAAAAAAACAAGCCAAATAATAACCAATTCGCTTGAGATTGAAAAACTTTTAACAAACAATGTTGAAGAAATTATTGGTGTTGACGAATTGAGAAAAAAACTTTTATCAGGCAGAAAATTAAGAATAAAATTTGGAGTTGATATAACACGACCGAATATACACATTGGGCATGCTGTTGGTTTGCGTAAATTGCGTGAATTTCAAAAATTAGGACATACTGTAATTTTTTTAATTGGCGACGCCACAACAAGAATAGGCGACCCATCGGGTAGAGATAAAACACGCCCGCTACTTACGGAAAAAGAAATTCAAAAAAATTCTAAAACATACACAACTCAAGTTGAAAAAATTTTAGACGCTGACAAAACAGAAATTCGCCGCAACTCGGAATGGTTTGACAAAATGTCAATGTTTGATTTTATAAAACTTCTTACTTTTGTAACACATTCGCAAATAATAAATAGAGAAGCGTTTCAAAAAAGAATTAAAGAAGGAAAGGAGATTTTCGCGCATGAATTAATATACCCGATTTTACAAGGATATGACTCTGTTGTTCTAAAAGCAGATGCGGCAGTGCATGCCGACCAATTATTTAATGAACATTTCGGCAGAATGTATCAGGAAAAATTTAAACAAGAACCGCAAGCCATCATAACAGTATCTATGTTAGTCGGTATTGATGGCAAAAATAAGATGTCAAAATCATTAGACAACTATATTGGCATAACAGATAACAGTAATGATATGTTTGGCAAAGTAATGTCAATTCCCGATAATATAATTTTGGATTATTTCAGGATGGCAACAGATATGCCAATTTATGAAATTGATAAAATAAAAACAAAACTTGAAAGCGGGGCAAACCCAAAAGATATTAAAATAATATTAGCGAAAGAAATTGTAAAAATATATTATGAAGAAAATGAAGCCCAAAAAGCCAAAGAAAATTTTACAAAAACCTTCGCCGAAAGAGGCGCGCCTGAAAATATAAAAGAAATCATTGTAAACAAAGGGACAAGTATTTATGACGCTGTTTTAGAATTAGTTAAATCAAAAAACGAATTAAGAAGACTTATCGGCGATGGGGCGGTGTCTGAAGTCAATGGAAATAAAATAAACGATATATATTTCAAAATTGAAAAAGACACGATTCTAAAAATAGGGAAGAGAAGATTTTTAAAAATCAAAATTAAATAATCACGGATTGTTTTTAGCTCCGCAACTATTATTATAAACAAAAACATCCGACACATTTGGTATCGGATGTTTTTGTTTAAAAACTATTCTTCGCCCTCCTCCTCATCATCTTTGTCATCACTGCCACCTCCCTCTTCCTCGTCTTCCATATCCATATCAACCAATTCATCATCAAGAATTATTGTGTCTTCGTCCATATTTGATAAATATATTATTTAATTAAACGACCAGCCAATCTCCGATTTCTCGGTATTTGGCCCAGCAGTATATTTTTATCAGAATTATTTTTTTTTGCAACACATTTAAAATTTACCTGTGGATAATTATAAATTACCAAAATTAACACGAAATAAATAAATAAATTCTAAAGATTTCTCTCTGACGCAAAACAAGTAATCCCCGCGGCGATAGCGTCATACTCATCGTCATATTTAATCAGCTTATCTATTTTTATTAAATTTTTTATCATCGTGATAATCTGTTTTTTATCACCGCGCCCGTCTCCGCAAACAGCTGATTTTATTTGAAGCGGAGTGTATTCAAAAATTTTAAGTTTATTTTTAATCGCTATGTAAATAAACACGCCACGCGCCTCGCTTACCATAGTTGCTGTTTTCTGGTTTGTATTAAAATATAATTTTTCAATCGCAAGCGCTTTGGGTTTGTATTTTTTTATAATCCTTTCAATTTCTTTGCCGATTAAACATAACCGCTCCGCAAAAACAATACTCGCTGATGTTTTAAAACAGTCGGAATAAATAAGTTTTTCCACATCAGAGCTGTTTAAAATTTTTTCAAGCACAGCGATTCCAATTCTTTCATAACCCGGGTCTA
>PFAA01000052.1:3340-4555 GCA_002778715.1 Candidatus Campbellbacteria bacterium CG10_big_fil_rev_8_21_14_0_10_35_52 | reverse complement strand
ATGCGAGTTTCGCTACAATCATAAACATGATATACTTAGATTATTAAAAATAATTATTAGTGCTTAGCTAGTCTAGAGCCTAATTTTTTTAACAAACAATATTATGGGATTTGAAACACCAAAATTTGAAGCTCCAAAAAAAGAGACTGGGGAAAAATCAAATCTAAACTCGGAACAGCAAAAAATGACTGATGCAGATAAAAATAAAGCCTTTGAAACATTCAAGAAGAGCGTAGGTACTTTAGAAGTTCAAACGGCAAAATTAAAAGTAAAAGATTTAACAGAAGGCCTTGAAAGGCATAAAAAAGATCCTCGTATGCTTAATGATATGGAAACTATAAAGTGGTATGAAAGAGAAATTGCATTAAACCAGCGAGTAGTCAATGGAGAAAAATTAACTGATGTGCTTGATAGTATAAGATCTAAAGAAGATGAAGAAAGAATAAAAGAGGCAATAAAGAGTCATAATGAAATGAAACAAGAAGGAGACCGAGAAAAAAATAAGGAAGAACCGACCAGCACACCAGAACAGAAAGAACATCCAAAAAAATTCAGTAAGGTTAGGGAGTATCTGAAATACATATTTGAATTGTCAGATGATGACGATGAAATTAAACAAGGATGGCAAGAGGCAGAAGCTAACCTAGATTACGGCAACCAGCTAGCAACTATGGCAAAGTTAGAACGCATGGCTACGGGAGAACACTTTTCTCAATCAACAAAAACAAAAAATCTGTGGAGAAATGCAATTTTTGAGATTGGTCAAGAAGTGTATAGTAGTACCCGCCTTATAGATGTAGAAGCTTTGGGACAATCTCTTTACGAAGAATTTATGAAATTGAATAAACAAATGGATAGCGTAATAGAAGATAATCCCAGCGATTGGAGTGAAAAAGATAAAAAGAATTATGATAAAGAAGTTTTACGATGGCAAGACGCATCAAATGAAGTTCTTACTTATGGACGCTCAGAAAATGCATTGATACTTTTGGAGCAAAATATAGATAACATGAGTAGATATGATCGTGATTTACGAGAAGTAATTGAACAGGGAGCTAAAAGAAAAAATGTAAGCTTGGAATACATCAATAAAACAAAAGAACTTATAGATACTAATTCTAAAAAACTCGCAGCTTATAGAAGAATGAGGGATTCTTTGTATGCCATAGAGTTTAGCAAGTAATAAAATGGTTCGTCTAATCTTTGCAAGCCTTG
>PFAA01000052.1:0-3320 GCA_002778715.1 Candidatus Campbellbacteria bacterium CG10_big_fil_rev_8_21_14_0_10_35_52 | reverse complement strand
ACAAAACATAAGGGGGACACAGGCACCCTTATACGATGTCCTCCCTTATTCCTTATTTGTGTCCCCCTTATGTGCTTTATTCTTATTACTTATTATCCCTTTTATCCCCCCTTATCGCGGCGAATTCAAACTTCGTATCCCAAATCCACATAGTGGTGATATTTCTCGAGCTTTAGTTTCGGAAATTTTAAGACAAGCAGGTATCTCATCAAAAGAGTGGAATAGAGTTAATACATAACCAATACGCCACACGGGGGGCGTATTGAAAATACAAAGAAAAAACACACCGTCAAAAACACAAACAGGATATTGCATGACCCATCCAAGGACTGTCCTTGGATAAATAATAAACTTTTATTTTTCATAAACAGCGATAGTTTTAATGAGCATTTGTTCAATAGTAAAATCCCGTTCAATTTTTTCTCTTAACGCTTTTCCGTATCCCTGGCTATTTTTTTTGGAATTGATGATTTCTGAAATAGCGTCTTTAATTTCGTGAAAATTTTTAGCGCGCGTAAGTCGTCCCGATATTTCATTTTCTATAATTTCCGACACACCGCCGATGTCTGAAGCAACAACAGGAAGTTCAGCGAGTCCCGCTTCAAGTAATGTATATGGCAGCCCCTCTTTTATGGATGTAAGCGTGAATATGTCAAAGGCGCGAAGTGTTTTATAAGCGTCATCAATATGCCCTAAAAGGAATACATTATTTTTTAGCCCAAGTTTTTCAATAAATTGCTCAATATTAGACCTTTCTTCTCCTTCGCCTATTATGAAATACGATATATTATAACCCTTCTTTATGAGTTCAGAAATCGCGCGAATCGCGAAAAACAGCCCTTTATTTTTATGCAATTCAGAGAGCGAGCATATCCATATTGTTTTTTTGATTTCATTTAAGTTTGGCGCGAATGGAATTTTTTTAATAATATTATTTCTTGATATTTTTTTATCTTCAAATTCTATTTTAGAAATACCGTTGTGAATCATAGTAATTTTTCCACGCGCGAACAGCTTAAACGCTTTTTTATAATCGTCTTTTGATACGGTTATTATCTTATGACTAAACAATACGGTTAGCCATGATAAGAATTTTATTATGTTTTTAGAAATAATATTTCTGTCTTCTTTGTGCACCCAACCATGCGCTGTAAAAATTATTTTTGTTCGCGCTTTGTTTTTATTTGATTTTTTAATTTTTAATATCTTATTATTATGCAAAATATTATGAATACGGACGGAAAACGCCCCAAGACCTCCTATTTTGGAACTGTTTAGATGGACAATATCCGGCAGTTCTTGTTTTAAGATTTTAAGCAAATTAAAAAATACTTTCAATTCAGAAAATATATTTATATCTCTTTCCAAATTTAAAACAGATATTGTCCTAATCCCCGCATTTTCAAGCTTTTTTTTAAGTATTCCATCGCCGCCAAACGCTACTATTGTTTCATATCCGTTTTTTGCGATATTTGTCGCCATATCAAACACATATCTTTGAGCCCCGCCCCAGTTTGACTTAGTGATTATATATAAAATTTTTGTTTTACGACGCGCATTTAACATTTTGAGTTAATTATACTATATTACGCCATTAAATCACTCATTAAATTAAAAAAGCTTATAATGCTTGTAACCTGTTTTATGTATAAAAAGTGTTATATAATAACAATAATTATATGATTATACGGCGAAAAAAGGAGAGAATAATGCTGTTTATAGGAGATATAATTTTTTTTATAACCGCGCTGTGGTTAACGCTTTTTCTGCGTTATTTTGAAATACCGACTATAACAGTATTTTATTCACATATTATACCATTTTCTTTTTTGTTTATTGTGTGGATAATCGTATTTTTTATTGCCGGTTTATATGACAAACATACGGTAATTCTCAAAAGAAGATTGCCGAGTATCATATTAAACGCGCAAATCGTTAATATAGTTATCGCCGCTATGTTTTTCTTTTTCATACCATATTTTGGCATTACTCCAAAAACAAATCTTTTTATATATTTATTCATTTCTTTTGTAATTATAGTTTTTTGGAGAATTTATTTATTTCCATTAATTGAAAGCGGAAAAAGACAAAATGCTCTTCTTATGGCAAGCGGTAATGAAATGATTGAATTAAAAGAAGAAGTCAACAATAATGCGCGATATAATTTTTATTTTAAGTTCGCGCTTGACCTTGATACGGCTGATAAAGAAGCACTTGAAGAGTATTTAAGAAAATGCGCAAAAGAGAATAATATCTCTATGGTTGTAGCAGATACAGGAAACGAAAAAATATCGTCTGTAATGCCATTTTTATATAATAGTATTTTTATACAATCAAGATTTAAATTTTTAGATTTTCAGAAAATGTATGAAAATATTTTTGACCGTGTTCCGCTTTCGTTTGTAAAATATAATTGGTTTTTAAGCAATGTGCAGTGGCTTCCCAAAATTACACACGACCTTGTCAAACGATTTGTTGATGTTGTTTTTTCAATAGTATTCGGCATACTTTCTTTGCCGGTGTATCCACTGGTCTTTTTAGCAGTTAAACTCGGAGATAAAGGTCCATTATTTATAATACAAGAAAGAGTCGGAAGAGATAATAGACCAATATATATTTTTAAATTCAGAAGTATGAGTATTTATGAGAGAGAAAAAATTACAAAAATCGGCGGTATTTTAAGAAGAACAAGGATTGACGAACTTCCGCAGTTGTGGAATGTGTTAAAGGGAGATTTATCGCTTATAGGGCCAAGACCAGAGATGCCGCGTTTCGCTGAACTCTATGAGAAATACATACCTTATTATAATATAAGACATTTTGTTCAGCCGGGACTTTCCGGCTGGGCGCAGATTCACCACAGCAAGCCCCCTAAGTTTGGCGTAGGATATGACGAAACAAAAGAAAAACTCTCATACGATATTTATTATATAAAAAACCGTTCACTTTTATTGGATTTTTATATATGTCTAAAAACAATTAAAACTTTGTTTTTGAGGTCTGGACTTTAGAATAAACGCAATAAATTTATGACAATAAATGAAGTAATTTTCAGATTTTTAAATAATTTTGCGTCGCAAGATAAATTATTTGACGCAATCATTATTTTTTTAACTGACAGCTTCGGACTTCTTTTGATATTCGGACTTTTGATTTTTCTTTTTACTCATAAACATAAAGAAGATAATCTACGCAACATATTCGTCATATTAATTTCAGCGATAATAGCGTGGCTCATATCAAAAGCGATTAAATTTTTTTATTTTTTTCCACGACCGTTTGAAACTCTTGATAATGTGAATTTATTGTTTGAATACGGA
>PFAA01000023.1 GCA_002778715.1 Candidatus Campbellbacteria bacterium CG10_big_fil_rev_8_21_14_0_10_35_52 | reverse complement strand
TGGGTTGAAAAAGAGAGTTTAATTGGTAAGAAATTAAAAGATTTTGACGGTCATAACACACTGTGGGATTTAAGAAACTTGATTGAAGTAATGAAAGAAAAAGATATTGATATCAGTGAAAATATCTGTAAACCAATTACTCTGGAACTTGTAAGTTGGGCAGATAAAGTAATATCAATAGCAGAAGAAGACGAAAGTCCGGAATATTTAATCAATAGCTCCAAAGTAATTTTTTGGAAAGTTGGAAACCCCCAACAACCTTACTAAAAAGTTTGCTATAGAGATAATTAAACAAACAAACAAACTTATTTCATCGTTGAAATATAAATAAACATTTTTTCTTTTAATAATGAATGTCTCGCGATATAATATATACAATGAAACTTTTAGAAAGAAAGGGAATTTTCACAAAATTTTTTCCAACACCGAATTTTTTGGCAGAGCGCGCGACAGGTGTTGATATTTCTGACAGCTCGGTCAGGTTTGTGGAACTTGCCGACACTAAATATGGGGAAATACCTTTTAAATTTGGCGAGCATTTACTACAGGAAGGAATTATTGTAAATGGCGACATACAAAATGTAGACGCGCTCGCCGAAGAGTTAAAGAAAATAAAAGAAAAAAATAACCTCAATTTCATAAGAGCGTCGCTTCCCGAAGAAAAGGTATATCTTTTTAGAACGCATATTCCAGAAGATATAGAAAAAAAACAAATCAGGAGTATTTTGGAATTTAAGCTTGAAGAATATGTGCCGATTTCTCCAAAAGAGGCCGTTTTTGATTATGAAATTATCAATAATCAGAAAGAAAATTTACAAGGGCATACCGATGTCAGCGTTGCAGTATATACTAAAAATACAGTGGAAAAATATTTTGCCGCGTTTGACAAGGCGGGTTTAACACCGCTTTCTTTTGAAGTTGAAACGCAAGCAATCACACGGTCTGTTGTCAGATATAATGACGATGGTATATATATGATTATTGATTTTGGCAAGACAAGAGCGGGTCTTGCGATAATTGACAAATGTGTGCTTAGTTTTACATCAACATTTAAAATAGACGGACGCATACTCGCAAGGGTTATTAAAGAGAGCCACGACATATCAGAAGATAATATAAATCAAATAAAAAATGAATACGGGCTTATTAAAAATAAAAATAATAAAGAATTATTCAGCGCTTTTATGAATATCGCGGAACAGCTTAAGGATAATATAGACAAACATTATAAATATTGGAAGACGCGCGTAGATGAGACGGGGAAACGGGTCAGTCCGATTGAAAAAATTATTTTATGCGGCGGAAATTCTAATTTGGCGGGACTCCCAGAGTATTTGTCAGGAAGTTTAAAAGTGCCTGTTGAACGCGCTAATGTCTGGGTTAACGCTTTTTCACTGGACGATTTTGTGCCGAATATGGACAGATTTCAATCGCTTTCTTACGCCACTGCTATAGGACTTGTTTTAAGAGATGTTAATTAAAAAATTATAATTTAATAATAAATTATATGCGCAATTTATTACCACAAGAAGATAAAGAAATAATATATAAAGAATATAGAATGCGAATAGCTATCGTGTCTTTATTATTTTTGTTTTTCACAATATTGATTGCCATAGTGTCTGTTATGCCGTCATATTTTATATCCGAATCAAAAAAACGCGCGGTAGAAAAATATTCAGAAGTTGTAAAAAAATCTATTACAGAAAAAGAAAATAGCGTTTCAAACGATATTCTTTTTACCACAAAAGAAAAATTAAAACTGCTCGCTTTTGATAAAGAACATCCTTTATTAAAGAATATTTTTGAAATTATTATTAGCGACAAGCCCGATGGCGTAACAATTAACGGTTTGTCATATAACAAACTTTCCAATAATAAAGTGGTAATTGTTGTTGGCAAAGCGGACAAAAGAGAGAATCTTTTAATGTTCAAAAAACTTCTTGAACGAGAAACTTTGTTCACAGAAATTTTTTTACCCGTGTCTGACTTTGCCTTAGATAGAGATATTGAATTTACAATTAAAATAAGCGGCAATTTTTAATATATGCGGAGCAAAACAAAAACAAAACAAATATTTGAAACCGTTATGGTTATGACGATTATAGCTCTGATTGCTTATATTGTTTTATTTATTCAAATAAAAGAAAAAAATAAAATTGTTTCAGCGTTGACAAATGAGGCGGAAAGCATTATTCAGAAAGAAACAAAACTTCGGTCTGTAAAAAATTTAGTCAGAGATATTGAAAGAGAAAGAAATATAATTGATTCATATTTTATTACAGACGACAACATAGTTGACTTTATTGAAATAATTGAAAATCTTGGGAAAAAAAATGGACTGTCTATTGAGATAACTTCCGTAAAAGTTGATAATATTGATTCAGACATTGAAAAAAAAATTAAAATGGGAGAATTACTGCGTGTCAATTTCAAAACGAAAGGACATTTTAGCGAACTGTTTCAACTTCTTTCCGTATTGGAAAATTTGCCATTTAAGATAGATTTACTCAATATTGATTTTAGTAAATCAGCCGGAGTCCTAAATCGGGACAAAAATATAAATTTATGGAGCGGGTTTTTTAGCATTACCGTCATAAAGTTTGATTAACAATATAATTTATGACTATTAAAAATAACATTAAAAATTTTTTTAAAAAAAGAAACAAAAAAACCAAGCGTTATGAATATAATATTTCAAGCGCTGAACGAATATGGAAAATAATTTTTACGATATTTATTTTATTAAATATCGCTATTGCCGTATTTAGCGGCTATTTATTTTTTCAGATAAATGACGGGGAGATATTCAAGACCGGAATAGACGAGTCCTTTATTATAAATACGATTGACCGAACAATTTTGCGTGATACACTGTCTTTGTTTGAAGAAAAAGCGTTTCGTTTTGAAGAGTTGGAGAAAAATAATGTTATTATCGCAGACCCGTCATTGTAAGCGATTACAAATAAGAAACACGAAAAATGGAAGATATATTTAACTGATACTTTATTGTTTGTTATGGATATATTTTCGCTATTATCTATGCCCCTGTAGTTCAACGGATAGAACAGGAGACTTCTAATCTCCCGATAGAGGTTCGATTCCTCTCGGGGGCACCAAACGATACTTCCTGCTCGGACAGAGCCGCGCCGCTTTGCGGCGCGGCAGGGCGGGCGGGCAAAAACCCCCGTCGCGTAGCGACGAAATGGCTCGGCGGCGGGACGGAAAAATGGGCGGATTTGTTACGAACCGCATGGTTCGTTCCGATTTTTTGGATGAAGGAGGCAATTTCGGAAAAATTGTCGAATGAGGACAAAAAAGCGGCTTGTTTCGTATCCAAAACCCACTCCCGCAATGGTTCGACCCAATTGTTTCCCCGATGTTCAA
>PFAA01000009.1 GCA_002778715.1 Candidatus Campbellbacteria bacterium CG10_big_fil_rev_8_21_14_0_10_35_52 | reverse complement strand
ATTTGATTTTTTTGTTTTGAAAAATGAAAGAGGGGTTAGGGGTGAATTTCATTTTTCAAAACTCCTTATCTTTTTTCACCACATTTCAAACAAGCATCTCTATGAACACAAAGCAATTCTCCACATTTTGGACACTTCCATCTTTTTTGTTCGGATTTAACGAATTTCTTAATTCCTGTTTTTTTAATATTTTCCAAATTCTCAAGCATACTCATTCTATAATTCGTTCTATATCTTTTATCAAGATTTTTTAATCTTGTACAAGGGAATTTTTCACACTTATCCGAACAAAAAAGCATTTTATTTTCTTTTAGAATCGGACAACTTTTAATAATGCATTTCCTGCAACCATCGGGTTTATTCTCGTCAATACCTCTACAGCCAAGACATTTATTTTTGTCTCTAAGATGACCAATACATATTCCACAATTCATTCCACATGGAGCTATCAATTTTGAATTCATATTCTTCGTCTATTTTAACTCTAATAATTTCTTTAGATTTTCTCCTTCTTCATCCATGTGTTTCTTTGTCATATTTAAGATATCGTTAATATTGTGGAACCAAAGAAATGCTTTACTGAATTTATAATAAGTTATGGCAGTAAAAATGCAATTACTTCCTTTTGTTTCAATAATCCATTCTATCTTAGGACAGACTATTGAAAATGGCCATCTCAATCCGAGCACAATTTTTTTGTTTTTGACGGTTTCAAGGACAACCGCTTTTATTCCCGCCTTGTGTCCTTGGATTATTTCTTTAGAATCGATTTTTGTCCCAACTTCAAGAGGTTTGCCATTTACCCAACGCCAAAACACATGGTCTTCTGGATGCCATTTAGTATAATTCTTTTCAAGATTTAAAAAGAAATCCCAAATTTTCTCAGGGGTTGTTTCAATTTCTATTGAAGATTTTATGATGTGTTGTTCAGAGAATGCCATAATATTATCTTAATAATTAAAAGTTTATAAAATTATTCATTTTCGTAGCGAAGCGGAAGAAAATACAATATTGTCCCCCTCTATAATAAAAGAAAAAATCAAATTTATCCATATTTTGAAAGCCTATCTTCATTTTACCTCAAGAAAAATATTTTTTGAATTGCGTATAACGAATACCGATATCAGAAGTTTTGTGACGCGGAACGCGGCGCAAAATTTGGGTGAGGGGCGAGCTGAGCCCCGAACCTGATATCGCGTTGTTATGCGTCCTGGCTCGTTAGAGCCAAGCGCAGCGGGGTTTAGTTGGCGGGAAAGGGCGCCGGATAAAACGGTTCAGGCCATTTGAATTATTATAAGGCAGAAAGCCGAGGGAATAATTCAAATGGTCTCTATATTTTTATATATAGTTTATTAATATACTACGTATATTATAAACATATATATAAAAATAGAGCCAATTTATTTCCGTATAATGCCATTATACGAAGTCAATTGTCAAACCGTTTTGTCCGTCTCCCTTTTGAACGCTTTCCTGCCAATTACGCATAACGTTACGAGTATCCGAAGTTTTTCTGTAGCGTAGCGAAAGAAAAATTTGGGTGGAGGCTTTCGGGGAAAGCCGTAACCGGATACTCGTTGTTAGCTGATGTATTCCTTTTCTTTTTTCCGATAGCAGTCGGAATTGTTTTAAAAAATTTTAAAATTTCTTTTTCCGTTTTGGGCGAAGGGCAGAGGGGAATTAAAGGGGTGAATGCCCGAAGCCCAAAACACCTTATCAATTAAAAATAATTATTTTTCTTTCAAAGATTGCCCAATTAAAGCAGTGCTATTTATCCAGCCATATTCAGTCTGTCCAGTTGAATAATTAATAAAACTAACGTTATACCACGGCGTATTATTTTTTTGTACGGAGGAAATAATTTTTACTGTACTTCCAGCACCAAGTTCTTTCATATCGCTAAGAGCGGCGATAGGATCCACAGGGCTTAATTCTGGCATAAGCGGAGTTTTTTTGGATAATTCATATATTTTTCCAATTTCTAAATTATTAGAATCGATAAAAGCAGTTGGAATATTTGTCGTAACTGTGGTTTTTTCTCGCTCGTTCCATTCTATTGAATTTTCTTTAACATATAATGAGTCTTTTTTATCCTTATAATATGATTGTGCTAAATCGTTTTCGGTAAGCTTCCAAAAAGAATCAGATTTTTCTATATCATTGGAGCTAAAAGTAATAGGAAAAGTATTGTCATTTTCTGAAAATATATATTTCCCAGTATCTATTTTGTATTCATCTGATATAAAAGATCTTCTGTCTACTTTGCCATTTGGATAAAATGTAAATTTAGTATAGTCTGTTATAACTTTGTTTTTATATTTTGGATCAGGATTAGACGATATAATATACCATGCACCTATAATATCCTGTGCTGTTGGCATGAATTGTTTTTCTTTATCCGGTGATGTAATATTCAGAGAATCTAAAGATGAATTATCTGTTATATCTGTTTGGTTGGGATAATTTCTTTCGTCCGAGCTCATTAAAGATTGTTTTTGGATTATTTTATATATGGAAAATATAAAAATAATCACCATTATAATAATTAAGAAAAAAATAAATTGTTTTTTCATAAATTTGATGTTGGTTATTTAATTATAAGATTTAATTTTCATCAAATTGGACTTGCTCAATTTTTCCATTCTCATCTTTTACAAATTTAACATTTTGAATTTTGTTTATATTTTTTCCACTTCCCATTTTATAACCTATTTCAAAACTTTCATCAATTAATTTTTGACTTTCCTCTATTTTATCATCATCAGATCTATTTGATTTTATAATATTTTTTATTTCTGTATTAAATTTTTCTAAAATAATATTTTTATTTTTTCCTAATGATATTTTTAATTTAGAAATATTTGATTCCTTTATAATTACAGGAATTAATGCTAAAAGGGCAAATATAACCAGATAATATATTATTCCTAATAGATAAGATTTTTGAATGCCAAAACAAATAATAGTAAAAAATAATATTAAGAAAATAATTTGAATTATCTTATCTATTTTATTTTTAGTTTCATTCATATTATGGTTTAGATTTGTATAATCGTTTTCGCAGCGGAGCGGAGAAAACACCTTATTACCCCTCTTTAATTAATGAAAAAGAAATTTTAAAATTTTTTAAAACAATTGGGCGATA
>PFAA01000013.1:5423-5789 GCA_002778715.1 Candidatus Campbellbacteria bacterium CG10_big_fil_rev_8_21_14_0_10_35_52 | reverse complement strand
CAGTTTGTGAAATATGAGGAGTAAATAATGCCAAAAGAAATTCTGCTTCAGTTGAAAAAAGTTCCTATTACACTAGGAACTAGGAACTAGGAACTAATTATGATAGCATAAAAGTATGACTAAATTAAATTTGCAATTACCGGTATCTATATTTAAAGAGGGCAAACACTTTGTCGCTTATACGCCGGTTTTGGATTTGTCAACTTCCGGCAAAAATTATGAGGAAGTTAAAAAACGATTTAAAGAATTGGTAAATATTTTTTTTGAAGAATTGGTTAAAAAAGGGACACTGGATGAGGTTTTGGAAAGTTTGGGCTGGCAAAAAATTAAAAAGCGATGGTTACCGCCTTCTCTTGTTTCCCAAGA
>PFAA01000013.1:3819-5413 GCA_002778715.1 Candidatus Campbellbacteria bacterium CG10_big_fil_rev_8_21_14_0_10_35_52 | reverse complement strand
GTTTCAATTAGCGGTCAGCTAATCATATGCCGAAACTGAAACCTATTTCGTGGAAAAAGTTTGAAAGTTTTTTATTTTATGTCGGTTGTTGTTATGAAAGAAAGAAGGGCGACCATAGGATTTATGGACGCAGTGATTTAAAAAGACCGGTAGTTTTTCCCGAGGATAAAGAAATTCCGGTTTTTATCATTCGCAATAATTTAAGGGTGCTTGGAATTAGTCACAATGAATTTTTAAATATCCTTGAAAAACTTTAAATAATGCCAAACGAAATCCTGCTTCAGCTTAAAAATGTTCACTACGGAAGCGTATTTGGGGAAATGGTTGTTATTCACAAGCGATAAAATTAATACTTGACTTTGAAAATTCTCGGGCTAAAATAGAAATATGGATAAAAAAATGATAAAAAGGTCCGTTTTTATTGATTTAAAAGACCATTTGAGCCAAAAAGAGATTTCTCTTATTGTTGGGCCGAGACAGGTGGGAAAGACAACCCTGATGCTTTTATTAAAAGAGTATCTTGAATTGCGGGGCGACAAAACTTTGTTTTTAAGCATGGATTTTGAGGATAATGCAAAATTTTTTTCCTCGCAGGAAAATTTGCTAAAAAAACTTCAACTTGAATTTGGCAATAACAAGGGATATGTTTTTCTTGACGAAATACAAAAAAAAGAAAACGCTGGTCTTTTTCTTAAGGGGGTTTATGATAAAAATTTGCCTTACAAATTTATTGTTTCTGGTTCCGGCAGTGTGGAGCTGAAAGAAAAAGTTCATGAGTCATTGGCTGGTAGAAAATTGTTGTTTGAAGTTTCCCCTATTTCTTTTTTTGAGTTTGTTAATTTTAAAACCGATTATAGATATGAAAACAAGCTTAACGATTTTTGTTCTCTTGAAATAGAAAAAGTTTTTGTTTTTTTGGAGGACTATATGAATTTTGGCGGATATCCGAAAGTAATTTTAAGCGAAACAATGCAAGAAAAAACCCGAACAATTGACGAAATTTACCGCAGTTATATTGAAAAGGACATATCGTATCTAATGAGAGTTGAAAAATTGGACGCTTTTGGCTCTTTGATTAAAATTTTGGCGAGTCAAACCGGGAATATTCTAAATTATTCCGAGCTTGCGAATACTCTTGATATTTCGTTGCCGACAGTTAAAAATTACATTTGGTATCTTGAAAAAACATTTATAATTAAAAAAGTAACGCCGTTTTTTAGAAACGCGCGGAAAGAAATTACAAAATCTCCAGTGGTGTATTTTTATGACCTTGGATTAAGAAATTATTTAATGGGAAATTTAGGGAGGGTCGGTGAGACAAAAGAATTCGGTTTTCTTTTTCAAAATTTTATCTTCAATTCCCTGAATAAAATTTTCAAATTTTCTGGCGCGAAAATAAATTTTTGGAGAACAAAAGAAAAAGCCGAGGTTGATTTTGTCGCGAGTATCGGAAACAAAATTGTTCCCATAGAAGTTAAATATAAAGAATTTAAAGAACCGTCGATTGAACGGTCAATGCGAAGTTTTATAAAAAAATATCATCCATTGACGGCATTAGTTATAAACAAAAATTTGGAAGAAAATATTGCCATAG
>PFAA01000013.1:442-3809 GCA_002778715.1 Candidatus Campbellbacteria bacterium CG10_big_fil_rev_8_21_14_0_10_35_52 | reverse complement strand
CCAAAAGAAATTCTGCTTCAATTGAAAAATGTTCATGTTCATTATGGAGGCGTGAAAGCTCTTGATGGTGTTGATATTGCCATTGATGAAGGTGAAATCGTGGCGCTGATGGGTCCAAACGGCGCGGGAAAATCCACCGCGTTGAAAGCTATTTTCGGATTGGCGCCGATTTATTCCGGCTCTGTTTTGTGGCATGAAAAAGAAATTAAACCAGTTTCTTATGAAGTCGCGCGAAGAGGTATTGCTTTTGTTCCGCAGGGTAGACGAGTTTTTGGTCATCTGACGGTTGAAGAAAACTTAAAAATCGGTGGTTTTATTGTTAGGAATAAACAAGAGTTAAAAAGACGCATAGAAGAAGTGATGGAAACTTTTCCGGTGTTGAAACAAAAGCGACGAGTCAAGGCAGGAACACTATCAGGAGGACAACAACAAATGCTCGCTTTGGCGCGTGGGTTGATGACCGAGCCAAAGATTTTACTCCTTGACGAGCCGTCGCTTGGACTTGCGCCGAAAATCGTCAAAGAAGTTTTTACGAAAATAAAAGAAATAAACGAAAAACACAAAGTGGCGATTATGGTAGTGGAGCATAACATAAAATCCTTGCTCAATATCGCTCACAGGGCTTATGTGTTAGATAAAGGCAAAGTTGTAGTAAAAAATACAGCAGACCGTATTTTAGGAAGTGATATTTTGGAAAAAGTATTTCTGGGGAAAATGCTTTGAATTAGTCAATCATCAATTATTTGAAATTTGGAATTTATTTATAATTTGGCGCTTGTAATTTATATTATGTTAATATTAAAAAATGACAAAAATACTATCTTGGAATGTAAATGGATTGCGCGCTGTGTGTAAAAAAGAATTGTGGAATAATTTTCTAAAGCAAGATGCCGATATTTTTTGCTTACAAGAAACAAAAGCTCACATAGACCAGCTTCCAGAAAATGTTCGTAAAATTAAAGGATATTTTTCATATTTCGCGTCGTCCGAAACAAAAAAAGGATATAGCGGGGTAGCGACATACAGTAAAATTAAACCAGAAAAAGTGCGTTGCGGTATGGGAATAAAAAAGCTTGACCAAGAAGGGCGATTATTGTCTTTATATTTCAAAAATTTTGTTTTACTTAATGTGTATTTCCCCAATGGCAGACAAAGCCCCGAAAGATTCAAATATAAATTGGATTTTTATGACGCATTTCTTGACCATATTGAAAAATTAAAAAAGGATGAACATAAAATTATTTTTTGCGGAGATGTCAACACAGCCCACAAAGAAATTGACCTTGCGCGACCAAAAGAAAATAAAAAAAATACCGGCTTTCTGCCGATTGAAAGAGCTTGGATAGATAAAGTAATTCACAGCGGTTACATTGACACATTTAGATATTTTCATCCTGATAAAAAAGAAGCTTATTCATATTGGGATATAAAAACAAGAGCAAGAGATAGAAATGTCGGGTGGCGTCTTGATTATTTTTTCATAAGTCAAAATTTACAAAAAAACTTAAAAGATTCTTTTATTCTAAAGGACATTTTTGGTTCAGACCACGCTCCTGTGGGTATAAAATTCTATTAGACATAATTTATAGTATTCTTATTTATAAAGGACATCCCTCTTGAGTTATCCACAGTTTTGTCCTTTACATATATTTTAGCGGTGATATTCTTAAAAAAGACCGTTCTTTACACAATTAAAAATTTTTTAAGGGCTATTTACAGCCCTATCTACTAAACTCCCAGCTCTTACTTCTCCCAAAGATTACTGGGAGTTTTTTATTTCACCCAATGTTTATCTCTTAAACTCTCAATTTCTTTTTCTTCTAATTTATCTTTTTTTAATTTTCCTTTTTCACCAAGTTTTTTAAGTTCATTTTCATTTAATTTAGCAAATTTTTTAGCCATATTTTCAAGCCCTTCTGCTGTATTTAACTTTGGGTCTTCTAATACCTCTTCCAAAAGAGCGTGCAAAATATAGCCAATTTTAGGACCTGGTGTTTCTTGTGTAACTTCCATAATCTTAGCTCCGTCAATCTTAAGCATTTTTACAGATATAGGGTCTCTTAATGCTTCTTCCACCATTGATTTATACTTCCGTAAGCGGTATGGATTTGCTTTAGGTCTTCCCATACCAATCCTGTCGCTTTCCCGCACATCCATAAGGTCCCATATATTCTCTTCTCCTACATTTCTCACCATTCTCCGCACCGCCGAAAGCGTTATTTGTTCAGTGTCGGAAAAAAATAAATGCCAGCGAACAAGTTTTACTATTTTTTCTATTTGTCTTTTAGAAAATTTTAATCTTTCTAATATCTTTTTTGTCATTTTTCCGCCAACGACATCATGTCCGTGAAATGTCCAGTCATTTTTTTCAGAAGACCATCTGCTCGTGACGGGTTTGCCTATATCATGAAATAACGCCGAAATCCTTATTTCAAGCGGTAATTTTTTGTCGGCGGAGTGTTTTACCGCTCTTAAATTATGCTCCCAAACCGTAAAAGCGTGCGCTTGATTCTGATTAATTCCAATACCCTCTTCAAGCTCGGGCGCAATAAACTGCAAAACACCGAGTTCATGCGTCAATTCAATACTTTCCATAGGTCTATCGGACATAATTATTCTCACAAATTCGTCTCTGATTCTTTCTTTTGCGATTTTTTCCAGCATTTTAGCATCTTTTTTTATTGAATTTTTTGTTTTTTCTTCTATTTTAAAGCCCAATTCAGCCGAAATTCTTATTGCGCGTAAAATTCTTAAAGCATCCTCGCTAAATCTTACATCGGGGTCTCCGACAGCGCGCACAATTCCCTTTTTCAAATCTTCTTGTCCTTTATACAAATCAATTATTTGTCCTTTTGATATACTGTATGCTATTGCGTTTATTGTAAAATCGCGTCTATGTAAGTCATGCTCAATAGAGTCGCTAAACTCTACGGAATCAGGTCTTCTTGCATCTGAATATTCCGATTCTATTCTGTATGGTGTTACCTCAACAACTTTTAGAGATTCTTCTTCTGTATTCTCGTTCACCACACCAACGGTGCCATAGTCATTATTATAAAAAGTATTTTCAAACAATCTTTTTATATCTTCCGGTTTCGCATTTGTTGTAATATCCCAATCTTTCGGGGTTTTGTTTATCAATAAATCTCTAACGCAACCTCCAACAATATACGCCTCAAAATCGGCGTTTTCTAATGTTTCTGTTATTTGTGAAATCTCTTTTGGTATATTAAATTTATTGATTTTTGACATCATTTTATTTATTTTATTATAAATTTTGTATTTTTACTAATAAACTTATATAATATCTTAAATATGCGCCCGTGGTGAAATGGATATCACGACTGACTTCGGATCAGTTATTGTG
>PFAA01000013.1:0-407 GCA_002778715.1 Candidatus Campbellbacteria bacterium CG10_big_fil_rev_8_21_14_0_10_35_52 | reverse complement strand
CTTTATTCACGAGCAGGACTCGAAAGCCGCAGTATATCGCGAATACTTGGAGCGAATTACGAGGCGGGGTCGCAAACACTTATGAATACGGTGAATTAGTGATTTGTGACCGAGTCCTGCCGGGCGCACCATGTAGGAAAAGTCAAAGAGTTTTGGTTCGCCTCGCTTCGCTCGGCGACTAATTTGTATTCAATTTTGGGGGTAAAAAGGAATTGGTGGTTTCGCATTTTGGGGGAAGAAAATTTTTTAATCCAAATCAAATAATGCAGAAATCCAAAAACTTGACGGATTATCTTTTTAATGCTATCATAGTGACAAAATGAAAGGCCCTCTCCTTACCCCCAAATACGAAGGTTGGGCAAATTAATTTCTAATGATTCGACCATTATACCATATTCTTTTTCCAT
>PFAA01000034.1 GCA_002778715.1 Candidatus Campbellbacteria bacterium CG10_big_fil_rev_8_21_14_0_10_35_52 | reverse complement strand
TTAGCCCCTGTTACCGAGCTTACTGTAGGCCCACCGAGATGGGACTTTGAGCACTCCCGGCTTCCTTGACTTGACGGGCGAATACGATAGTTGATAACTACTTCGTGTTCCCACTGTACGTGCGGATTTCCCGCATACAGCGAGTCCTAATTGTGCATCTTTTCTTTCAACCTCTTGATTTTTTGTAGGCCACTTTTTGTATGATGAGCCTTTTTTAATGCAAGATTCAATATCTTACAAAAAAGCTCAAAATCTTTAATTCGCTTGCTTTCAAGCGGATGTTTTTGAAAAAATGGCACAACAATATCTTTAAGTTGCTGATAATTAAAGATTTCAAATCTATAATTATCACGCTGGTTCTTCCTGTATTCTTTTTGAAAATAATTCTTTCCACACCCCCAAAATTTTTGTACTTTCTTAAGAAGAGGGAGATTATCTTCTCTCATCTTAATATAATAACGGCATTGGACTCTATAATGTATAGAGCCATACTTTTTATTTGGAGGGTTAAGATATACAGAGAAACTTCCTTCTCCATCAGTTAAACCAACAATATAATCTGCAGATAACACAATAGGTATTGTCCTTCCCCGCGCTTTGCGAGTACTATGACGCAGCTGACTTCCAGATTGCTTTAGTTGTTTTTTATTTTGCATAACTTAATTATACAAATTGAATTGACGAACCGTCAATTCAACAACCGCGTTATCTTGCGCAAAACTGGATCTCCCCGGGTCACACATATTTCTGTTCCATACATCCCATATAGTCTTTTTATATATATATTCCCCACCCTCACCACCCAGTGGCAGGTCTATATGACTTTTATTATACGGGCTACATTTTGCCTTCAGATTCTCCGGCTTACTTCTTACGAATGTACGCCTATCTTTCGGCTACGCTCTGCTAAGACAGAGCAGAGGAGAGGATTTTAACCTCTTAGAAATATGCGCTACCGGGCGCATTTATTTGTGAGTACAAGGCTCGAGAACGTATTCACCGCAGTATAGCTGACCTGCGATTACTAGCGATTCCGACTTCATGAGGTCAAATTGCAGACCTCAATCCGAACTTGGGTTATTTTTATAAGGATTTGCTCCATCTTACGATATTGCTTCCCGTTGTAATAACCATTGTATCATGCGTGCAGCCCAGGACATCAAAGGGTCATGCTGACCTGGCGTCATCCCCACCTTCCTCTCCCGTGAGGGAGCAGTCTCGCCTGACACTTATAACAGGCAATAAGGGTTGCGTTCGTTTCCCCACTTAAGGGAACAATTCAAACCACGAACTGACGACGGCCATGCAACACCTGCCAAATTGTCCAAAGGAGGGTTCCGCTTTCACGGAACTTTCAATTTGATTTCAAGTCCTGGTAAGGTTTTTCGTGTACCATCGAATTAAGCCGCATGATCCACCGCTTGTGCGAGCCCCCGTCTATTCCTTTGAGTTTTAGCCTTGCGGCCGTACTACCCAGGCGGTCCGTTTAATGCGTTAGCTTTGCCCCTCAGAGGGTCGATACTCCAAAGAGCTAACGGACATCGTTTAGGGCGTGGACTACTGGGGTTGATTTTGTTACTTCCGCCAATGGCGGGAGCAAGACATTTCTGCTTGCTTCTCTATGTTGCCATAAAGTCCGGACTATATCTTTATCTGAATTACTTGCTCTTTGATTTTTTATCAAAAAGAGCTTTTTCAAGTTCTTCTTTGGAAAAATTTCCAATCCGAACAAGTTCAGATATCCAGCGTTGTTGAATTTGAGAATCTTTATAGACTAGGAGTATCTTATAAAGCATACTTTTTACAAAAATATGCGGAATTATAATTCTTAAGAATTTTTTTAATTCTTCAGACGACCTAATCCAAATTCTATATTTATCTTGGTTTAAAATCTGGCCGATTTTTGTTTTGATATTCAAAACTTTTTTGAAATATTGATGAATGATTTTAACTTCTTTCAAAGAAAAACCATCCGTACAAATTACTCCTTGACGGGAATCAGAAACAAGCGAGCCATCATCTTGCCACCATATCGCAAGTGATAATGGTGAAAGGTGATTTAGCCATTTTCTCGTAACTTTTACTTTTGTACCTGTTACTTTTTTATGAGTCAAGTTATAAAGTTTAGTTAGAGAAAATAATGCCCTACTCTGAAAACGATATTTAGTCGTTCCCCATCCGTCAGGTTTTTTGTCACTACCTTGAAGCCAGTAGCAAGATTCTTCGCAAATTTCTTTGAGTTTATTCATCTTCCAAAAGAAATACTCCTTTTGTTTGATTGAATGTCGAAAAGAAAATCTTGCGTTTTTATATTTTGGGTTAATGGCTATTGAACCATCTCCCAGAAGAGATCCAAGAATAATTTCTTGAACATCTTTGGACAAAGGCGTTATTTTTCTATTCATAATTTATTTATGAGATTAATAAATCCTTCTGTCTTTTCTCAAATTCATAGTCTCTACGGGGCCATGACATAGGTCGAGGCTTCCCTCGGGATTGTCCATACGGAACCAGTAATTCTTTATTATATGGAGTTTCCCCGATACAGCTAGATTACAATTCTGTGTCGCCACAGAAAAGAGACACCTTCGTCACTATTATAATGCGGTGACGGGATTATCTAATCCCATTCGCTACCCACGCTTTCGTGTCTCAGTGTCAGGAATGCGCCAGTCTATTGCCTTCGCTTTTGGTGTTCCCCATGATATCAACGGATTTCACCCCTACACCATGAGTTCCATAGACCTCTCACATCCTCTAGTTGCGCCGTTTCCCCTGCGGACTTCACGTTAAGCGCGAAGATTTAACAAGAGACTAACACAACCACCTACACACACTTTACGCCCAGTGATTCCGGGTAACGCTTGGGGCCTCTGTATTACCGCTGCTGCTGGCACAGAGTTAGCAGCCCCTTATTCATGAAGTAACATCAATCAAGTATCACTTTTATTTTTTGAACTTATTAACTTAGTAACCGAGTTACTTAAGTATCATAACACTGAATTGTCTTAGTATTTTCAAATTACCAATTCAGTAACTCGGTTACTAAGTATTTTTTTCAAAAAATAAAAGTGACACCCAACTTTCTCCTTCATAAAAGGTCTTTACATCCCGAAGGACTTCATCAACCACGCGATGTCGCTCCGTCAGGCTTTCGCCCATTGCGGAAGATTCTCGACTGCGGCCTCCCGTAGGAGTATGGACCGTTCTCAGTTCCATCGGTGGGGGTCAGGCTCTCACCTCCCCTAGGCGTCATAGCCTTGGTAGTCCTTTACACTACCAACAAGCTGATACCACACAAGCTGTTCCCAAAGCGATAAATCTTTACCCAGCACTTAATTTTAGTTATAAGAGACTGTTTGTAATTCTTTCTCTAACAAATCGTTTACTATTTTACCGTGATGTTTCAATTTTTTCTCTCGTACTCGCGCGTCATGCTTACTTCTATAACCTTCTACATAAACAAGTTCCCACGGGACTCCATGTTTTGTAGAAATGTTATCTGCGCGATTATGCGAAAGAATTCGTTGTTCAATATCTGAAGTATAACCAACATACAATTCGTTGGTCTTTCTACTTTGGATAAGATACACATAAAACATCGCTTTATTATAACCAAAATTAAGTGCTGGGACTATCGGGAATTAGCCAATCTTTCGACTGATTATGCCCGACTTTGGGGTACATACTTATGCATTACTACCTCGTCTGCCATGGTCGCTCCTCGCTACGCTCGGTACGACGAGTTTATAAAGTTAAAAGTTGTAAAGTTAAAAGTTGTAAAACTTTCTACTTTATGAACTTTATAGACTTTCAACTCGTATTCCGAACACAGTGAGGAACGACCATTCGACTTGCATGCCTCATCCACATCGCCAGCGTTCACCCTGAGCTAGGATCAAACTCTAAATAAGAATTTGAGTGATTGCTTACAAAAGCAATCTTGCTCTAATTTTTTTGAACGAAACAAAAGAAAAAATATGATAAATTTTCTTTTATTTTTTTACTTACCTTGTATTTTATGTTGTTGAAAATTTTCTTCTATAAGAAAATTTTCGGCTGTTGTTTTTTAAATTGTCAAAGTTCTGTCGCTTTAACATTTCTGTTAAAAAACCGCCATTTCGGCAGTGTTGTTATTATATACATATATAAATAGAAGTCAATAATTTCGTTATAGCTCATTAAAAAGGTTGCCAAGAAAAGAGTGAATAGCTCATAAATAGGTTACCGTAGTCGTATATGACTATGGAAACAAAAAATAACATATTTGAGAAGTATTTGAAATATCAAGGTCTGACCTTGATATATGACTTCTTCACTTACCGTAACAATTTTCTATTCAACTTATCTGCAACTCTTTGGTATGCTGTAAGTAATGCAAATCATAAATGTAATTCCAATATCAAAAGGCATAAATATGGAAACCCTCGCTTATTTTTCCGCTAAACCGTTAAAAAAAGGAGCTGTTATCTATGTTCCGTTGAGAAAAAAAGAAGCTCCAGCAATTGTGCTTTCGTCGGAGGATATAAGCGATTCAAAAGCGAAAATAAAAAACGCGAATTTCGCGCTTAAGAAAATTGAAAATAAAAAAACGCTTATATTATTGCTTCCTGAATTTATTGAAGCTACGGTAAGCGCGGCGGAATATTTCGCGACAACTACCGGCGCTATACTTTACAAAACTATTCCTAAAGTCATATTGGATAATATTAAAGAAATAGAAAAGCGAAAAAACCAAGAAAATAAAAAAATAGCATCATCAAGAAAACTTATATTGCAATCGGAAATAAACGACCGATTTATAAATTATAAAAGTCTTATTCGTGAAGAATTCGCGCGAAACTCTTCAGTGTTTCTGCTTACGCCAACCATACAAGACGCGGAGAGAGCGGAAACTTTTTTAAAAAAAGGCGTGGAGCGATATATTTTCGTATTGCATAATTCTCTTACAAAAAAAGAAATTTTGATAAGATGGAAAAACGCGCTTCAAAGCAATCATCCCGTGCTTATAATCGCAACCGCCTCTTTTCTTTCATTGCCAAGAAATGATATTGAAACGATTATAGTGGAACGCGAAAATTCCAGAGCTTATAAACAATTCGCGCGACCGTTTATAGATATGAAAATATTCGCGGAGTTTTACGCAAAACATAAAAAAATACGCTTGATTTTAAGCGACTTCCCTCTGTCTGTTGAAACAATGTGGCGGTATTACAATAACGAATTTGATGAACTTTCTCCGTTAAAACTCCGCGTAATAAAAACAGCCGAGCAAACACTTATTGATATGAAAAATAGAAAACATCAAAAAGCCGGTCAATTTGAAATTATAAGCGATGAATTAAAAAATCTTATTTCAAAAACGATAAAAGAAGATAAAAACATATTTATATTCGCGGCGCGGCGCGGACTTTCTTCTACTACTATATGCCGCGATTGTGGCAGTCCCGTCCTATGCCACCAGTGCGAAGCGCCAGTAATACTTCACGCCACGGCGAAAGGCAATTATTTCATATGCCACGCTTGCGGCTCTTCAAGAAGCGCGAATGAAAGATGTAAAAACTGCGCAAGCTGGAAACTTGAAACAATCGGCATCGGAATACAGCTTGTGGAAAAAAAACTTAAAGAATTTTTTCCAGACAAACAAATTTTCGTAATAGATAAAGACGAAACGAAAACGCATAAAAAGATTTTAACGGTTGTTGAAAAATTCTACACGGAGAAAGGTGGTATTTTAATAGGCACGGAGATGGCGCTTCCTTATCTTAATAAAATGATAATGTATAGCGCTATCGCTTCTATGGATTCTCTTTTCTCTCTTCCTGAATGGAGAATGCCTGAAAAAATACTTTCACTTTTATTAAAAATAAAAGAAATCACGGAAAAAGAAATTCTTATACAGACAAGGAAACCAGAGCAGAAGATATTTGATTTCATCGCGAAAGGAAATCTTGCCGATTTTTATAAAGATGAAATCAAAAAAAGAAAACAATTCAATTATCCGCCGTTTAGCGTCTTTATAAAAATAACGGTTATCGGCTCGGTGGACAAAGTGGTAAAAGAAACAGAATATATGAAAAAACTTTTAAAAGATTATGATGTATTGATATATCCGTCATCAATAAAAGCGAGTAAAGGAAAATATGTTATGCGCGGACTATTAAGAGTTGAGAGAAGTAAATGGCCTCATAAAGAAATTGTTGAAATCTTGCTTTCGCTTCCGCCTCATTTTTCAATTGATGTGGACGCTGAAAGCTTGCTATGAAAATATATAAATGTTATAGTTATTGTAGATATGCGTGGTGAGGTTTTTTCTTCTTTCTTCCGCTCATCACGCAGACCCGTGCCAAGCTTGTAAACTGTTGGCGCGGGCTTTTTTTATAAGTATTTTTAGTATAAAATTGATAAATGGTAAAAATAATACAAGTTGGAAATCCTATTTTAAGAGGCAGTGCTAAAGATGTGTCGCTTGATGAAATCTCATCTGTTAAGATTAAAAAAATATTGGCTGAAATGTCCAAAGCTCTTAATAAAGAAAAAGATGGTGTCGCTCTCGCCGCGCCACAAATCGGAGCGTCTCTTCGTATATTTATAGTGTCAAACAAAGTATTTAATTTTGAAAAAGACGACAATGAACATACTTTATCGCCATCCGCGTCTCCCTCCGCCTCTTCTGATTTAATTTTTATAAATCCGACAATTATAAAAATATCAAAAACTCGCGAAGAAAGCGATGAGGGATGTCTTTCCACGCGCGGAAAATACGGCATTGTAAAACGCGCGAAGAAAATAACCATCCACGCGTATGATGAAAATGGAAAAATATTTGAACGAGGAGCAAGCGGACTTCTCGCGAAAATCTTTCAGCACGAAATAGACCATCTAAACGGAATTTTATTTATAGATAAATCAAAAAAATTATATGACACTGAATAAACCTAAAATTGCGTTTTTTGGCACTCCTGATATCGCTGTGATAGTTTTGGAAGAATTAAAAAAAGCGGATATAATTCCAAATCTTATAGTAACAGCGCCCGACAAACCAAAAGGCAGAAAACTTGTTATGACTCCGCTACCTGTAAAAGTATGGGCGTTTAAGAATAACATAATCGTAATACAACCAAAAAAACTTGATGATAATGTTTTGAATATGTTAAATAAGGGAAATTATGATTTATTTATAGTCGCGTCATACGGAAAAATATTAAAAAAAGAACTTATTGAGATTCCAAAATATAAAACTATCAATATGCACCCATCACTTCTGCCAAAACTGCGCGGAGCGTCTCCAATAATATCGGCAATACTGCAAAATGAGAAAAAAACCGGAATAACAATAATGCTGATTGACGAAGGTATGGATAGCGGACCTATACTTAAACAAAAAGTGATTGATTTTAGCGATAAAGATTCACAGTGGCCGCTTAAAGCGAGCGTTCTTGGTAAAATTTTGGCAACGGAAGGCGGTAAAATGCTTACAGAAATAATTCCTAAATGGATTGCGGGTGAAATTAAACCCGAAACGCAAGACCATAAAAAAGCCACATTTACTCAGAAAATCAAAAAAGAGGATGGGCTTATCAATTTAGAAGACGAGCCATACAAAAACCTTCTAAAAATTCGCGCGTTTGAAGAGTGGCCGACAGCTTATTTTTTTACAATAAAAAACAACAAAAAAATTCGTGTCAAAATAACAGACGCAATTATAGAAAATGATAAATTAAAAATAAAAAAAGTGATTCCTGAAGGAAAAAAACAAATGGATTACGAGGATTTTTTAAGATGATGGTTTAAAATATCTTATTGGTATAATTCAAAAATTATTTTCTTCTTCTTCTTATAAAATTTCTAATTCTTGCGCCGCGCGCTCCTATATTTCGCATAAAAATTTTCATCGCCATTCCGCCTTTCTTCAAAAGCCGCGTCTGTCTGCCCTTTGTTTTTAGTAACTCATATATCATTTCATCTCTCGCTTTATCAATAGCGTTAAAAATAGTATTCTTCTCCGCAAATGAACGAAGTTGATTGCCGACTATGTGAAGATTGATTTCCGCTCTAAAAATATCTCCTGTCTGATGATGATTTGTTATCTTTCCGACTTCAATATCAAATATAGCGCTTGTGTCATTAGGATTGATTAATTTTTCAACTGAACGCAATCTCTTATTCAAATAATCGGAAATTTCAGAAGTAAGCTCAATGTTCGTAGCTTTTACATTTTTTTTTATATTATCCATATTTTATTATGTTAAATATTATCTACGCTTATAATTTTACTTGGCGACCTATGTCCGCTTATAATCCTAACTTTTCCTTTTATTATACCGAAATGACGCGCAATAATCTCTCTCGCGCGTTCATTTGCCATATTTTGCTTTGCTTTTTCTTTAACTGCAATTTCAAAAAAATCTTCTTGTTTTCGCTCAAATTTTTCTTTCTTTGCGTTTGGCGTAACCTTTATTTTTATATACATAATTTGGAAAAATCCTAATTAAATCAAACTGTCTAAATATATTGTATTATTCCATCATTTCTCTAATCCCGCAATAATCGCATTTTTTATTATCGCATTTTTTATTCCAAAATGAAAGCTCCAGGATTTCTTTAGCGGTATTTTTAATAATCTCTTTTATTCCTTTAATATCATCTTCTGATATTATAAATTTTTCTTTATGATATTTTCCTTTCTCATCAGGTTCAACAAAATCAATTTCGCCTGAAATCATATTAAATTCAGCGTCATCATATAAATCCAAAAGTAATTTATAGAAAACAAGCTGTCTTTTGTAATTTCCATCAGAACTCTTTGTCTTCCCTTCTATCATATTTCTGCTTTTTGGCTTTCCTGTTTTATAATCAACGACATTCACATTGTTATTGCTATCCAAAATTTCAATCTTGTCTAAATTTCCTCTTAATTTAATATTTTCAAACAATACGCTTACTCTAAATTCATTCAATATTTTTTCAAAAGAAAAATGTTTCCAATCGCTTTCTCGCGCGTCAAAATATCCGGATATCGCGCGATTTCCTTTTTCAAACGCTTCATTATATTCGTCTTGCGAAAAATGTTGTTTTCCGAGATGGTCTTCAAAAAGCGCGGTCAACTTTTCTTTTTCTATTACTTTTCCATTTTGAATACTGTCAAACAAATTTTTAAGAGTATGGTGCATAACCGTTCCAAACATTAAATGCTTATTTGCGGCTTTAGGTATCCGTAAAAGATTGCTGTAAAAATAATTCCAAGGACATTCTAAATAATTATTAAGCGCCGTAACAGAAAGACCTTGTTCTTCAAAAAGTTTGTTGAGAAATTGTTTGTTTTTCACGGAAATTTTCATATCTTTTTTAGGCGCGAGAAATATTTCTTTTTTAATCGCGCTTTCAAATAAATTAGTGTCAAATTCGTGAATATATTTGCCGTCAATTTCTTCTATAAACTGAGACGGCATTTGCGCCTCTCCGTTTTGCCCCTCTTTTGGATAACTTATATGCGCGCCGAGGCGCGCGCGAGTGAGAGCGACATAAAATAATCTTCTGTCATCATCGTTTCCTTCTATTTCATTTTTTTGAAATACAGACATAGGAATATGAAAATGCTCAATGACGCGTTTGTTTCCCCAGTGTTTGTCGTAAGCACCGACAATATAAACCCAGTCAAATTCCAATCCTTTTGATTTATGCGCCGTCATCAGACGAACTTTTTTAGGAATTACAAATTTTGAATCCTTTTTAATTAAAATGTCGTGTTCTTCTAATAAATCAATATGTTCAATAAAATCTGATAATTTATATTTTCTGTGATTTTTCACTAATTTTTTCGCTGTATCAAAAAAACCGCTTAATTTTGCGATTTTATCAGTCGCATCCGACCCTGAAAGCAAGTGTTTTAAAAAACCTGATTCCTTAATCAATAATTCAAGAAATTCCGCAAGCGATTTGTTTTGCGCTAATTTTTTCCATAAATTAAGTTTTTTATATATTTCATACAATTTTTCTAATTGCCCAACGGAAGATTTTTTAAGAATTTCTTTTGAACTTAATATATCGTATAGATTTATTTTCGTCTTTTTAGAAAAAGCGGAAATTTTATAAATATCAAGTTCGTCTATTTTTAAAAAATCAATATGAAGCGCCGACAAAAGCATACTATCATTCCCCAAATCGTTTATCGCGCGCAAAAGCGTTATAAATTTTTGTATGTCATTATCCAAAAGTATATTTTGGTCGGATTCAACGGTAAAAGGTATTTCATTTTTTTCAAATATAGACATTATAGCGTCCGCGTCTTTGTTATTTCTGTAAAGTATAGCTATCTCATCCTCCGCCACGCCTTTTTTTATTTTCTCCATTATCTTTTCCGCAATGAATAAATATTCATATTCTTGTTTTGAAAAAGCCCGAAGCTCAATCTTACTTCCGTCATCAGCGTCTTTTCTTCCTTTGAGCATAATATGCCTGCGGTCGCCCGTCGCGCTTATAAGAGAATGCGCTGAATCAAGAATATGCTGAAAAGAACGATAGTTTTGCGTCAAATTAATTTCAAGCGCTTTTTTATATAGTTTTTTAAAATATAAAAAATTCTCAAGAGAAGCTCCTTGAAACCTGAATATAGCTTGTTTTTCATCTCCGACTATAAAAAGATTCGGGTTCTTGTGATAATTCGCCAATAATTCTAAAAGTTTATTTTGCGAATTATTCGCGTCCTGATGTTCATCGGCGAGAATATATTGATATTCTTCTTGTAAATTTAACAAAAGATTTTTGTCGTTTTCAAGCGCTTTGATGGTCTCAATTATCATATCTTCATAGTCGTATAATTTTCTGTCTCTTAATTCTTGTTCATAAAGTTTATAAATAAGAGCGAGTTCCGTATTTTTCTCAATCTTTTTTTCAAGATTGCCATATTTCCCTTTCATCTTTCCTTTATGGATGCCTTTTATATGATAAAGGTCGTCTATTTCTTTAAATTCTTTCTTTTGTTTTTTTACTGATATTGCGAGTTCTTCCGGAGAAATATTTTCTCTTTTTAATTCGCTTATTTTTCCTCTGATTGAATTAAGATAAAAAAAATTATCTCCAAAAGGTTTTAATTTTTTAAGCGAGGATTTAAGAATTATATCTTTTAAAATTGATATTTTTTCAATATCGTTGAGCTGGTTTGCTCCTATAATTTTTGGAAAAGAATCGGGAAATCGTCTTATTACTTCATTGCAAAATCCATGAAAAGTAAAAATTCCAACTCTGTATCCCGCGCTTCCTATAATCTCAACAATTCTTTTACGCATTGAAAAAACGCCTGACTCTGTGAATGTGAGAGCGAGAATACTATCAGATTGCGTGTCTGTTTTTCGCAGGATATTCGCAATTCTTAAAGTCAAAATTTGGGTCTTGCCCGTGCCGGGACCCGCTATCACCATTACAGGACCTTCAATGGCGTCCACCGCCTGTTTTTGTTCATTATTAAGTTTTTTATAAAGAATTTGAAATTTTGAAGTTGTTGGCATAATTTAGAGTATATCACAGCCGCATATAAGCGAAAAAATAAAATCGCGAATATTTTGCGCCATAAATTCTTTCAATCACCTTTTATTTTTTTAAATTATCACTTTTTTAGCGATAGCGTAATTTTTGATAACTTTTTTTAAATTATAATTTTTCTTACCTCTTCATCTCCCGCTCCGCGTCGCGTTTTTTTATAAATTCTCTTTTGTAAGAAAGTGTCTAAGTTCAGATATATATTGCAGTATTTAGGAAATAAAGAATGCGACAATCAAACAAATTTAAGTTCAAAACCGACAACCATTAAAACCGACAACTATTGTTAGTTTTATATACACCGAGGTTAAACCTCGGTGTTGCGGATACACATAAAAAATGTCTAATTTCTAATTTCTAATTTCTAATTATCAATGTCTAATTTTTAAACTTGAACATTCAATATTTGGCGGTTTAACCGCCAAATATATTTTTGACTACAATAGATTGTATAAACTTATTAAATTTTTTTAAAAACTTAACTTAAAGAAACTTGAAGTCAGTTCAAGTTGATTGAAGTCAAACTACAATTAAAATCTATTGAAGTCAGACTACAATTTTTCTTCAAGAACAAAAATACTCCGATTGAATTTATGTTACAATATAATCATTACAAATCTAATCTGTCTGAAAACTGCAAAAATAGGCGGACTTATACAGTGTGTTGATAACACGCGTTTTTTAAGTTAAAGTATCACTAATGACAAATTGTAAAAGAGGACATTTACATCCGATAACTCAGATAATACAAGAGATAAATACTATATTTTATGCTCTGGGTTTTGAAGTCGCATATGGTCCAGAGATAGAGAGTGAGTATTATAATTTTGACGCGCTTAATATACCAAAAAATCATCCCGCGCGCGGTATGCAGGATACTTTTTGGGTAAAAAATAAAGAAAATACCGTAATGCGAACGCACACTTCCAATGTTCAGATTCGTTATATGGAAAATAATAAACCGCCTTTGCGAATTATTGTTCCGGGAAAAGTGTTTAGAAATGAAGCGACAGATGCGACGCATGAGACGCAGTTTTATCAGCTGGAAGGATTTATGGTTGATGAAGTTACAACACTCGGAACATTAAAAGGCGTTTTAAAAATTTTTCTTGAGAAATTTTTTAATAAGAAAATTGATATAAGATTTAGACCAAGTTTCTTTCCATTTGTTGAGCCGGGTATTGAAGTGGATATATCATGTTTTAAGTGCGGCGGTAAAGGATGTTCAATTTGTAAAAACAGCGGTTTTATAGAAGCGCTTGGAGCGGGAATGATTCATCCAAATGTATTAAAAAATGTAAAAATTGATTCTGAAAAATATCAGGGTTTCGCGTTTGGCGTTGGTATTGACCGCCTTGGAATGTTAAAGTATGGGATTGACGATGTGCGATTATTTTACAGCGGTGATTTAAGATTTATTCAGCAATTTTAAAAAATATGAAAGCAAGTTATAATAAAATACAGGAATATTTCAGCAAAAAATTGCCGGAGCCGAGAAAATTGGCGGAACTTTTGACATATCATTCTTATGAAGTTGAAAACATAGAAGAGATTGACGGAGATTATATTTTTAATATAGACATATTGCCAAATCGGGCGGGAGATTCATCTTCAGACGGAGGTGTCGCGAGGGAACTTTCGGCTATTTTGAACACTTCGCTTAAAAAAAATCCATTCTCGGGGAAATTGAGCGAATCAAAAATACGTATTTCGGTATCAGGTATAAATAAATTTCTCGGCTCCAATATATCTCAAGAAGAAGCGGAGAATATATTTAAGAAATTAGGATTTAATTATGAAATAAACGGGGAAGATTTTATTGTAAATCCTCCTCTTGAACGGATGGATATAAAAATAAAAGCGGATTTAATGGAAGAAGTCGGGAGAATTTACGGTTATGAGAATATTGAAGCAAAACTTCCGAAGAAGACAGAAAAAGCAATTAAAATCAATAAAAAATTATACTATACAAATAAAATAAAACAATTTTTAGCGGATAAAGGATATTCAGAGGTTTATACATATTCATTTAGAAACAAAGGAGAAGTGGAAATTAAAAAACCATTCGCGTCTGACAAAAACTTTTTGCGTATTGATTTACGAGATGGACTTAAAAAAGCTCTTGAACAAAATGTTAAAAATTTACCACTACTTGATACTGATATTATAAAGATTTTTGAAATAGGGAATGTGTTTAAGGAGGATGAAGAATATACATCATTTGCAATTGGTTGGTCAGACAAAAACGAAGATATAGTAGACAGACTTTCAGAATTTCTTGGTATTGATGTGGTAGGAGAAATGAAAGATAAAATATTTGAAACAAATTTCAATATACTTTTAGAAAAACTTTCAGAGCCAAAAGACAATTATGAAGAGCTTAATAAAAAAACAAATATAGTATTTAAACCAATTTCTCAATATCCATTTATATTAAGAGATATTGCCATATGGGTGCCAACTGATGTAAAAAATGAACTTCTATTAGAAGTAATAGAAAAAGAAGCCAACTTGGTAACGGGGTTACCAAGTTACAATATCAATAGAACAATAGAAAAAGAAGCAGAAGGTCTTCTTGTTAATATAAAACTTTTTGATAAATTCAAAAAAGATGGCAAAATTTCTTATGCGTTTAATCTTGTATTTCAATCATATAATAAAACACTTTCAGATAAAGAAGTCAATAAAATTATGGATAAAATAACAGTCGCTTTAAACAATAATCTTAAATGGGAAGTCAGATAATTTCTCACGCTGTCGGATTATTTATAAGAATTACATAACGGTATCATAAGATATAAAAGTTGAAAATTAAAAATTTGTAAAATTGCTAAAAAATGTCTAATTCCTAATTTCTAATTATCAATGTCTAATTTCTAAACTCGGACATAAAAGTTGAAAAGAAAACTGAAAGTCAAAAAATGTTAAACAATAACTTGGACATTGAATGTCCAAGTTCCTATTACTATTGAAGTCCAACTTCCATAATCTACAGTCTTACATAACACCCTTTATTTTTTATATTTTTTATAATCCAAAATTATAGTATACTTGCTATCGCTGGTAAGATGCAATTTTAATAACTTTTAATTTTTTGGAATCTTTTATGTCAAAATCGCCGACTTTGGTTCTAATTAGATTCAATAAAGTTCCGCTTGTTTTTAATTCTTTAATCTATTAAAGTTTAACTTCCATAATCAAATCCGGATAAGAACTCCACTGGTAATTTTCTAAAAACTTCGCTTATTTCCATCAATCTATTGACATTCAACTTCCATAATCCACAGCCGATATCAAGACAAAAACCGCTATATGTGTGTGGACATTATCCGAAAATACTTGAATTTCAAGCAGATTTTTGCTATAATTTAAACACAAAAAAGATAAAAATCCTTATATTTTTATTGAAGAAAATGGTTAAAAAAGAAAACAAATCAATAGTAAAAAAAAATCATTACAGAGCTAAAGATATTACCGTATTGGAGGGTTTAGACCCGGTCAGAAAGCGTCCCGGAATGTATATAGGCACAACAGGCATTGAAGGACTTCACCATCTTATATGGGAAGTTTTTGATAATTCGCGCGATGAAGCTATGGGTGGATATGCCAACGATATAGAGGTCGCTCTTCTTCCAAACAATCAAGTTCGTGTTGTGGATAACGGACGCGGTATTCCCGTGGATAAGCATAAGCAGACGAAAGTATCGGCGCTTGAGACCGTTATGACGACCCTTCATGCAGGCGGTAAATTCGGTGGAGAAGGATATAAAGTATCGGGAGGACTTCATGGTGTCGGCATCTCTGTCGTGAACGCGCTTTCAATTTACACAAAAGCGGAGGTAAGAAGAGATGGAGGAATTTTTATGCAGGAATATATTCAGGGAAAAAACAAAGCTGCAGTTAAACAAGTTGGCAAATCAAAAGACAATGGAACGATAATAACATTTGAAGCCGACCCCGAGATTTTTAAAGAAATTAAGTATGATTGGAATAAAATCATAGAGCATCTTCGTCAGCAAGCGTATCTTGTAAAAGGCGCGCGAATTTCTATTATTGACGCGAGAGAATATACAGGAAAAATAGAAAAAGAAAATATATTTTATTTGCGCGAACTCGCTCTTGATGTTCCCACAATGACTTTTTATTTTGAAGGAGGACTTTTATCGCTTGTTAAATTTTATAATCAACATCAAAAATTGATACATAAGAATATTTTTTATGTAGAAAAAGAAATAGACAAAGTAGCTGTTGAAATATCATTGCAATATATTGACGACATACAGTCGCGAATTCTCGCTTTTGCGAATAATACATACAATGCGGAAGGAGGAATGCATATAACGGGCTTTAAGACAGCGCTTACAAGAACTATAAACAATCACGCGCGAAAAAATAATTTAATAAAAGACAAAGAAGATAATTTTACAGGAGACGATGCGCTTGAAGGACTTACTGTTGTTGTATCCGTTAAAATGCATGAAATTCAGTTTGAAGGTCAGACAAAAGGAAAACTTGGAAGCGTTGAAGCGCGAGGGGCGGTAGACGCTGTATTTTCTGAAAGTTTCGGCATATTTTTAGAAGAGCATCCTGATGACGCGAAAGCTATTATTGGAAAAGTTACGCTTGCTCTTAAAGCGAGAAAAGCGGCAAAAGCGGCGAAAGATAGCGTGCTTAGAAAAGGCGCGCTTGAAGGAATGACTCTTCCCGGAAAACTTGCCGATTGCCAGAGTAAAAGAGCGGAAGAATCCGAAGTGTTTATTGTAGAAGGAGATTCGGCGGGCGGTTCAAGCAAACAGGGAAGAGATAGAAGGACACAAGCTATACTCCCGCTTCGCGGTAAAATTTTGAATGTTGAAAGAGCGCGCTTGGATAAGATGCTAACATCCGTTGAAATCAAAGCGCTCATCGTGGCAATGGGAACAGCGATAGGAGATGTTTTTGATATTTCAAAAATTCGTTATCATAAAATAATTATAGCGACCGACGCCGATGTGGACGGCGCGCATATAAGGACGCTTCTTTTGACGCTTTTCTACAGGCATTTTAAGCCCATAATTGAAGGTGGGTATTTATATATCGCTCAACCTCCGCTTTATAAAATAAAAAAAGGAAAAGAAATTCAGTATGCTTATACAGACGCCGAAAAAATAAAAATAATCGGCAAAGACGCGGAAAGCGTTGAAGAGAAAGAAGATGAAATCGCAGAAACGGAAGATAGTGAAGAAACAGAAATCAAAAAAAGCTCAAAAATCTCTGTCCAAAGATATAAAGGGCTTGGAGAAATGAACCCAGAAGAATTATGGGAGACAACGATGGACCCTGAAAAAAGAGTTTTGAAACAAGTAACAATAGACGACACGATTGAAGCCGATAAAGTATTTGATACTCTTATGGGCACGGATGTGATTTCAAGAAAATTATTTATTCAGTCAAACGCCAAAATGGCTAATTTGGATGTTTA
>PFAA01000016.1 GCA_002778715.1 Candidatus Campbellbacteria bacterium CG10_big_fil_rev_8_21_14_0_10_35_52 | reverse complement strand
AAGCGCTTCTTATTCAAGCGCGCAAGGTTATATGAAGGTTCTTGAGAAAATGGAGCCGATAAAATTTCGCAATGGTGTCGGATGCGGAGTATAATAATTAAAAAGGTCTATTATTAAAATATAATTCAAAAATATGAAATTAGGAATCATAATTTATTCAAATGACAAAGAAATCGTATGGAATGGTTTTAGATTTGCCAATTTTGCGCTTAAAAATAAAGACACTGTAAAAATATTTTTACTTGCAAAAGGCGTAGAATATGAATCTCTTGATTCCGAGCAATTTGATATAGTTGAACAAGCCCGTTATTTTATGAAAAATGGCGGAATAATATTTGCCTGCGGAACATGCGTCAAATTAAGAAAGTTTGAAAACTCGGAGATGTGTCCAATATCAACAATGGAGGATTTATATAACATTGTTTCAGAAAGCGATAAAATGCTTTCGTTTTAATCAATAATAAATATTATACTTATGAATAATTTTATAAACACGACTTTCGCGCATATGCTTGAGAGCGGTGAAGCGGATTTATCAACAGCGTATCATAATTTTGGAATGATGGGAGGTTTCGGCTGGACGGGAATATTTTTTGGATGGACGCTTATGATTTTATTTTGGGCGCTTACAGCGCTTGCTATAATCGCTTTGGTGAAATACATATCGCGCGGAGGATATGAAAAAGACAGTTATAACATTCATAATATTTCAGATGTCAAAAAAGATGAGAAAACTTATGTATGCGGAGAATGCGGATATGAATACAAAGAAAAAGAATGGGCGTTAAAATGCCAAAAATGGTGCTTTGAGCATAAATCCTGCAATATGGATATTATAAAACACGGAATACCGCCGAAAAATTAAAATTAAGAAAATGAATGAGAGCGCGCCGCGAAATAAATACAACCATAAAAAAGATTTCAAAAATTCACATAAAAATAATCAAGATTTATTTTGGGTGTTAGGGTATAACATTGTCGCTATACCCGTCGCCACGGGAGCATTCGCTTTTTTAGGATTTTTTCTTCGTCCGGAGCTTTGCGCTTTACTGATGAGCTTTTCAACGGTAATTGTCGTTATTAACGCTTTGACTTTGAAAAAAATAAATTTGAATAATATATAAATTATTGTATTCTGATTATATGAAAAATTTGATTGATTCTTATAAAAAAACAAAAAAACTCCACCATATTTACGCGCTTGAAGGCGATAAAAAAACCACTATTTCGGTTTTATTCAATTTTTTTGAAAATGATTTAAAAATCAAGACATACGCGAATCCTGATTTTTATTTTAATAATTTTATAAGTTTCGGCATTGATGACGCAAGAGAGCTTCAAACGCAATCTTTTAGAAAAGCCGTAAGTGGCGAATTAAGAGTGTTTGTGATTACTTTTTCGTTAATAACCTCGGAAGCGCAAAACGCATTGCTTAAACTTTTTGAAGAACCACCTCGCGGAACGCATTTTTTTATAATAACAACATCGTTAGAAATATTTTTGCCGACAATTAAGTCGCGTTTTCATACGCTTAAATTAGAAAAAAACGACGGCGATAATAAATTCATCTCGGATAAATTTATAAGATTATCAAAACCAGAACGAATTAAATTTTTAGAAGATATAATAGAAAATAAAGACAAAGAAAGAGCTCTTGAATTTTTGAATGATTTGGAAATAACTTTGTATAAAAATTGGCGCAAAAACTATTCGGAAAATCAGAATAAATATACAGGACTTTTTGAGATGATACAAAAATATCGCGGCTATATAAGAGGCAGAGCGCCTTCCGTAAAAATGATTTTGGAAAGTATCGCTTTGTCCGTGTAAATTGTAAATAACTATGAATTATGAATATTTTGTCTTATCAAAAATTTTTAATTTGCTCAAATTGCGTATTTCAAGTATATTATAATTATAATTTATCAATAAAGTTTTAATATTTTTTATGTATAATTTTTTACATTTGAAACAAAAAATAAAAGATATACGGGAACATCTTAAAAGCGAATTATCAAGTATAAGGACAGGCAGAGCAACACCGGCTTTGTTAGACAGTATTCGCGTTGATTCATATGGTTCTAAAATGCCTATAAATCAAATCGCGGCTATTTCAATGGAAGACGCAAGAACTCTTCGCATATCGCCATATGATATTAGCCAAATAGTTGAAATTGAAAAAGCTATTACAAATTCAAATCTCGGAGTTTCCGTATTGGTTGATAAAAAAGGCATAAGAATATTTTTTCCGGAACTTACGGAGGAAGTTCGGCAAACTCTCGCCAAGCTTGTAAAAGAGAAAATTGAAAAAGCAAGAATTGTATTACGAAGAGAAAGAGATAATACTTGGGCGGATATACAAAAAAAAGAAAAAAACAAAGAAATCAGCGGGGATGATAAATTCAGATATAAAGAAGAAATGCAAAAAATAATAGATGATGAAAATAAAAATTTTGAAATTGTGGCGGAGAAGAAAGAGAGAGAAATTAAAAATTAAATTAAAAACGCGAAATATAAAGAAAAAACAACAAAAAATTAAAAATATAAAAGGCAAGTTTTTTTATTATTCCTGTATTTTATACCGTTTTTTTATTTTTATACTTTTTCTTTTTATTTTTTACATATTTTATGTCCATAATCATATTTATAATCGTTCTTGTTATCTTAATTCTCGTTCACGAAGTCGGGCATTTTGTTTCCGCCAAGAAGTCGGGAATTCGCGTTGATGAGTTTGGTATCGGATTTCCGCCTAAAATTTTGGCTAAAAAAATAGGCGAAACGATTTATTCGCTTAACCTGATTCCTTTTGGCGGTTTTGTAAAAATATTCGGCGAAAATCCGGATGAGGAATCTATTTCGGGCATAGATAGTAAAAGAAGTTTTGTAAATAAGCCAAAAAAAATACAAGCGCTTGTAATAGTTGCTGGTGTCGTATGTAATGTCCTTTTGGCTTTTGTTTTATTTATTGGCGGTTTTATGATTGGTATGCCAATGTCGGAAAATGACCCGCTTGTTACGGAAAGTAATTATAAAATTTCTGACGCAAAACTGACTATTGTGGAAGTATTATCAAAAACACCGGCTGACACGGTCGGACTTAAAGCGGGAGATGAGATTTTGAGTGTTGCGACAAAAAACGACAATATTGATATTCTAAATGCGAGTAATATAGCTGATTTTATGAATCTGCATATTGGTGAAGAAGTCGCGATAATATACGCCCGCGAAGGGGAAGTCTTGCTTTCAGAAGTAATTCCTGAAAACAATATTGTGCCAGATGAACCAAAGCGAGGCGCGATAGGAATATCAATGGGAATGATAGGTGTATTGAAACTTCCAATTCATAAAGCGGTCATAGAGAGTTTTAATCTCACTGTCGGTATGACATATGCGATAGCTTTGGCGCTCGGCGGTTTTTTGGCAAACGCGATTATGCTAAACGCAGACCTCTCGCAGATTGCGGGACCTGTTGGAATAGTCGGGCTTGTGGGAGACGCGGCGGCGCTTGGATTTGTAACACTGCTTAATTTTACCGCTATTATTTCAATACATTTGGCGATTATAAACTTATTGCCGTTTCCCGCGCTTGACGGCGGACGACTTATTGTTATTTTAATAGAAGCGATTAAAAAATCTCCGATAAAAATAAAAATTATAAATACCGTGAATACAATCGGCTTCGCTCTTCTTATACTCTTAATGCTTGTCGTAACTTATAGCGATATTATAAAATTATTCTAAAAATATTCGGTCTTGATTTTTATGTTCATTTATTAAAATAATAATTTAGATTTGTTTCCCTTTTTTTGTAGTTTATCTGAAAATATTATAAAAACAATAAAGATAATAAAATTTTAAAAATGATAAAAAAAGACA
>PFAA01000049.1 GCA_002778715.1 Candidatus Campbellbacteria bacterium CG10_big_fil_rev_8_21_14_0_10_35_52 | reverse complement strand
CGCTTCGCTTCATTATCCGCCCAGCAGGACTTGAACCTGCGACCATCTCCTTAAAAGGGAGCCGCTCTACCAACTGAGCTATGGGCGGAATACAAAAGAAACTATACAATATATTAAATTTATATTCAATTTTAATTTATTTATATATTTAAAATAAATCTTTCAAGCGCTGTGTCCATTTTATGAATTCCTTTTCTTGTGTCGTGATATAAAGAAACAAGCGCGCTTAGAAGTTTTTTAAGCTCGTCGTATGAATAATTTTTTATAAATCCAAGCGATTTTCTAAACACAAAATCATTAAGTCCGACATCTCTCGCGTCTTCCGCGTCAGACGAAAGAAGCATATTTTTAATTTGCCAAAATAAAATTCCATGTATCTCTTCATCTGAAACATTATTCATTTTCGCTTTTTGATACAATACCCAAAGTCCTTTTCTGTCTCTTCTGCCCAATGCATCCGTAAGCGCAAATATGTTAAATTTTTCTTTCCTGACGGAGGTGCGACCTCCGTCATTTTCAAAGCGCTGAATTTTTTCAGCGTATTTTTCAAATTTTTTAAGTTCAATTTTGTTTAATTTTTCTTCAAGAAAAATGAAAATATTTTGTGAAGCGGAAATCTTTTTGATATTTTTAAGTAAAATATCTTTAATGTCTTTGTTTAAAAATAAACAATCAAAAACAACTATATATTTATTTTCAAAAAGTCCCTGTCCGCCTATAAGCTCTTCCACCGCGCTTTCGTTAAAATTTTCTTCATCAACGCGAATATATGACACATTCGGTTTTTTGGCGAATATACTGTCCAAAAGCTCGCGTGATTTTTTTCGTGATTTTTTCGTATCCGTCCCGTATAATAAATAAATCATAATTTTATTTTGAATTTTAAAATTTTAACTTTTCCATCTCTCCCCAATTATTTCCAACCGACACATCCACTAAAAGTTTAATTCCATAAATTTCTTCAGGTTTTATGATAGACTCCATTATATTTTTAATATCTACGGAAATTTTTTCAATCTTATCTTCTTTTATTTCATAAATAAGCTCGTCATGCGCTTGAAGCAAAAGAAAAGCTTCGTTTTCTAAATTATTTTCAACAAAGTGTCGGTCAATTCGCGACATTGCTATTTTTATAATATCAGATTGCGTGCCTTGAATAGGCGCGTTAATAGCCATCCTCTCCGCCATTGCTTTTATATATGGAATGCTTGAATTTATGCCTTCAAAATATCTTCTTCTGCCAAAGAAAGTTTGCGTATATCCGTTTTTCGCGGCATCTAATTTTATCTCGCGAATATAATGCGCAAGCCCTGAAAAAATCTTAAAATATTCGTTGAGATATTTTTGCGCTTCGGCTCTTGTTGTTTTAAGATTTTGCTGAAGCGCGTTGACCCCCATACCATACTGAATGCCAAAATTAATCACCTTTGCTTCTCTTCTCATTTCATCATCAACCATATCAATAGGCACATCAAAAATTTCTGTCGCGACTTTCGCATGAATATCTCCGCCATTTTTAAAATTTTCAATAAGTTTTTCATCTCGCGAAAGAAAAGCGGCGACTCTTAATTCTATCTGCGAATAATCAAGAGCGACAAGTTTAAAACCTTTTGCCGCCACAAATGCTTTTCTTATATTCCTACCGAGCTCCGTCCTCACGGGTATATTCTGCAAATTTGGATTTTGCGAAGACATTCTTCCTGTCGTCGTCCCTGTTTGTAGAAATTCCGCGCGCAATCTGCCGTCTTTATCAAGAAGAAGCGGCATATTATCAATATATGTTGAAAGAAGTTTCTGTAATTCTCTATATGCAAAAATTTCATCTATAATCGGATGCAAACTTTTCATCTTCTTAAGTTCCGACTCGCGAGTGGAACGCGCGCCACCTCCTGTTTTTTTATGATTTTTGACAACGAGTCCGAGCTTAGTAAAAAGAATTTCTCCAAGTTGTTTTGGGGAGTTTATATTAAATTTAATATCTGCGTATTCGTATATTTTTTTTTCCAAATTGACAAGTTTTTTGTGATAATCATTTGACAATTTTTTTAAATACTCGGAGTTAATTTTTACTCCTCTTTTTTTCATTTTTTCAATTATGGGAATTAGTGGGAGTTCAATGTCTATATATACTTTTTCAAGGTCGCATTTTTTTATTTCTGACAATATCTTTTTTTTCGCGTCCTCAAACGATTTTGTGTTCGCGAACTGTAAAACATCTTCATATGTCGGGTTTGTAATATCCGATTTCAAAAGCCATAACGCTATTGCTATTTTTTTTAATTCATCATTATCAAATGATTTTGCTTCATCTTTCATCACCTCTTCGTTTTTGCTATTTTGTGAAACTTCAAAAATATCGCCGACTCTTTGAGATAGTGTCCTAAAATTAAGCTCATTAAATAACATCAAAACATTTTCTACTTTTAGATTTTCTCTCCAATATTTTTTTGGTATATCAAATTTTATCGGAACATCAAGGCGGATTGTCGCGAGCATTTTAGAAAATTGCGCTTCTTCCTCGTTTTTTTCAAGCAATTCTATTATTCGCGATTTTATGCCCGCTTTTTTAAATTTTTCTTTGTCTTTTTTTAATATCTTATATATATCCTCAATCGCGCCGAATTTTTGTATTAAAATTGTCGCTGTCTTTTCGCCTATGCCGACAATTCCCGGAATATTATCCGACGGGTCTCCACGCAGTCCTTTATAATCGGTAAGAAATTTGGGTCCGAAACCAAATCTTTCTTTAACGGCGTTTTCATTATAAATAATAGTGTCTTTAATTCCTTTTTTTAATGTATATACGCGAATGCGGTCATTATCCACCAATTGCATCGTGTCCATATCGCCCGAAGCTATTATAATATCAATATCTTTTTTATTTTTTACTTGTTCAACTATCGCGCCGAGTATGTCGTCCGCTTCAAAGCCCGCTTTTTCATAAATCGGAATATTAAATGCCGTAAAAATATCTCGCGAGCGATTGATTTGTAAAATCAAATCATCATCGGCTTTCGCGCGTCCTGCTTTATAGCCCTCATATACTTTATGCCTATATGTCGGCTCCGGCAAATCATAACATGCCGCTAAATAATCTGGCTTTAGGTCGGCGATGATTTTGATCAGCATAGCGGAGAGTCCGTATAGCGCGCCTGTTGGTTCACCTTTATCAGATGTAAAATCCGGCAAAGCGTGATAGGCGCGATGAATTATAGCGTGCGCGTCCAAAAGAACTAATCGTTTTTTCTTTTCTTTTTCCGCCATATTTATCATTCTATCATAGGAGACGCTAACGATTTAGCAATATTGATGTTATGTATAATTTATCTCAATTTCTCTTGTGTTTTCATCTATAAATCTAAAATAAATTTTTTGTTTATTTTTCGTTAGTATGTTTTTTATATTTTCCGGCCATTCTATAAAAATTATGTTTTTGGAATTTTTTGAAATTTCCTCCCAGCCGAGACGAAGGAGTTCTTTCCCGCTTTTAAGACGATACGCGTCAATATGAATAAGGCACTCAAAATTTTTATCTTTTAGCGCGTAGATTTTTTCAATAACAAAAGTCGGGCTTGTTACCATTTTCTTAAATCCAAACGCTTTTGCTATTCCTTTGACAAAAGTTGTTTTTCCGGAGCCGAGTTCGCCATACAAACCAACAATCAAAGCGTTTTGATTGTTTCGTCGCGCGCGCTCCGCGCGCGCGACTTCTTCAACAAAACTTTTTGCTACTTTTTCCGTTTCTTTTGCGCTATTCGTCTTTATTATCATAAAAATATGATAACATATCGTAAATTACAAAATTCATCGTGGTCCACTAAATAGCAAACCAAATTCCAAGCTCTAATTTCATAGTTCCAATCAGCTATCTAACGGATGAAGAAATCATACGATATATCGTATGAAAAATAAAAAAATAAAAAGTAAATATATTA
>PFAA01000039.1:4596-4776 GCA_002778715.1 Candidatus Campbellbacteria bacterium CG10_big_fil_rev_8_21_14_0_10_35_52 | reverse complement strand
AAAAGAGATTGAGAGATTAAAATAGGCGATGCGCCAGTTTCACTGGCACGAAATTCGGCGGCGGCGGAAAAATCGGAATCGGAAAGCAAGGGCGGGGCGGAAATTCATTTTCCCCACACCCTTTTTTCTTTTAAAAGGAATTGAAAATTGTTTTGCTTTGCTCGCCGAGTTTCGGCGGGT
>PFAA01000039.1:600-4553 GCA_002778715.1 Candidatus Campbellbacteria bacterium CG10_big_fil_rev_8_21_14_0_10_35_52 | reverse complement strand
ATAGGTTCGAGCTTCGTTCGGGGCGCCGGGATTCGAACCCGGAGTCGCCTGATCCCAAATCAGGAATGTTAGCCGTTACACCACGCCCCGATTTTACACACAAACTAAAATTATATGCATAATACAATGTATTATGGTGATTTGCTTATTGCGTATAATTTTTCATTGTAACATAAAGTTAGTATATATCAATTAAGAGAGAGTTATTTTGAAAAAATGGAATTAAATTCAAGCGCGCTACGCAAAAAGAACAAAAGCGTTTGTTGTAAAACAATTTGTGATGAAAAAGTTTTTTCTATATCATCTATATCGCACTAAAAAAATGATGTGAATAAAAATTATTTCTTTCTATTTTTTCAACTCATTCACAAGAAGCTGTGTGAGTTCTGTAGCAATGTTTTTATTAAAAGCGTCGGATTCAGCTTTAATATTGCCGCTAAAAAGTGTTTGCAGGTCAAACCCCGTATCTTTCATAAAACTCCTGTTTATATGGGCTATGGTTATTGCGCGCAGGTCGCGGTCTTGCGTGTTTTCCGCTACAGAGCTTGTAACGATTATTCCAAGTAGTTCGTTTTTTTTGTTAATCACGGCGCCTCCTGATGAACCTCGTTGCGCCACAATACTTCCGCCTATTGAAAAAAGGTCAAGCGCGCCTTCTTTAAAAGTAAAAACCTCTATAATTTTTGTTATGGCGGAACTAATATATAAATCTTTTGCTATGGAAATACCGCTTAGAAATCCCGCTGGATACGCGGCAAGCAAAATATCGTCGCCAACGCTGATATTGCCGCTATTATATAAAGGTGAAACAAAAGGAAATGTTTTTGGAAGAATTTTGTTTTTATCTGTGTATTCTGTTATAAGTAAAAGCGCGTAATCATCTTCTCCCGTGCCTGTGGGAGAATCTTGTATTATACTATCGGTATTGTTGCGTATCCATGACGGCGATATGAAAATCGGCTCCGCTTTATAAAGCGATTTCGCTGGAGAATTTGCGCGAATAACACATTCTATAAAATCATTTATGATGTAATCTTTTAATAAAAAGTATTGCGCCACATGGGCGTTTGTGAGAATGATTCCTCGCTCGTCTATAATAATTCCGCTTCCGGATATTGGCTTTAACGACCCTCCGCTTTTTGTCGTACAGAAAATATTTACAAGCGCTTCTCTTGTTTTTTTGTTAATAGTGGAAAACGAAATACTATCTTGGTTTGTTTGTAGCGGCTCGTTTGATGAAATTTCTTCACCTATAGGCGTTTCATCGGAGTTTGTGTCAATTGGTGTGTTGTATATTATCAAAATATCATTATTGTTTGAGTTTGTTTCTTTATTTTGCTCGCCCGTCTCATCTTTATTATTTACCTGAAAAGAACCCTCGCCTTCGCCGTCTTCCGTGACAATAATTTCTTTTCCTTTAATATTTGCGGAGGAAGTCATACCATCTCCAACAATGTCGCTGTTTTTATTTCTTGCGCCAGAATCTAATTCACCTGAAGGGTTTGTGCCAATTTGCTCTAAAAAAAACATAAAGACCATTAAAAAACCAGCTATTATAGAAAATGTGATGATTTTAGATATAACATTCATAATTTAACACCATTATATCACCTCCTAATAAGAATTGTTTGGAGAGGCGCAGGTAAGTAAGGGTTTTGCTTTCTTAATAAAATATGGTACAGTTTGATTGTACATAATTATTTATTAAATTAAACTTGAAACTTTGCTTTTCGTTATTTAATCATGTTTTATAAGATACTTTCGGAATAGTGTTTATTTGGTGTTGTTGTTAAAAAAATCTTAAATGTAAGCGTAAAATAAACTATTTTTATATTTTTGCGCGAATAATTAAATCTCGATTGGCGGAATTTCCGCTTATATGTCATTAAAAATAGTATTTATACTTCTTGCTGTGGCGGGCGTAACAGGTATATCGTTTGGATATTTCCTCAGGTGGATAATCTCTCTTGGGAAACGCGGTTCAATGGAGCTTGAGATTAAACAAATGATGCTTGAGGCAAAAGAGGATGCCAAACGAATTACCGCAAATGCTGACCAAAAAGCAAAAGAGCTGGCGCAAGAGTTTAGGGTGGAATTAAAAGAAAAAGAAGGTCAAATAAAAAAGAACGAAAACAGACTTATTAAAAAAGAGGAGTTTTTGGATAAAAGACAGCTTGATATTGATAAAGAGGTGGAAGATATTAAAAAGAAAATAATAGAAATCAAAACAATCAAAGAAAAGGTTGACGAGCTTGATGCAAAAAAACAGTCGGAGTTGGAAAAAATATCTCGTTTAACAATGGCGCAGGCAAAAGAAGAAGTGATGAATCTCGCAGAAAGGCATTATGGAGAGGATGTTTTAGCGCGAATACAAAAAATAGAGACAGCAGGGAAAGAAAAAATTGAGCAACGCGCTAAAAAAATACTCGCATCAACAATTCAAAGACTCGGCAACGCTGTTCCTGTTGATATTATGTCCACAAATGTAAATCTCCCGTCTGACGAGATAAAAGGAAAAATTATCGGTAAAGAAGGCAGAAACATAAAAGCGTTTGAGCGCGCGACCGGTGTTGATGTGATTGTTGATGATACGCCCGGAGTTATAACACTATCTTCTTTTGACCCTGTAAGACGCCAAGTTGCTTATGTAGCGCTTGAAACGCTTATAATAGACGGAAGAATACAGCCAGCGAAAATAGAAGAAATTGTTGAAAAATCAAAAATGGAGGTTAATAAAATTATTAAAGAAAAAGGCGAGCAGGCGGTGTATGAATGTGGCGTGTTTAATCTTGACCCGAGAATAATCTCTATTTTAGGAAGGCTTTTTTTCCGCACAAGTTACGGGCAAAATGTGCTCCAGCATTCTATAGAAATGTCACATATTGCTGGAATGCTCGCGGAAGAACTTGGCGCTGATGTGGCTGTATCAAAAACCGCGGCGCTTTTGCACGATATCGGTAAAGCCGTTGACCATGAAGTGAGCGGCACCCATGTTGAGATAGGAAGAAGAATATTGCAAAAATTTGGCGCGAGTGAAGATATTATAAAAGCAATGCAGTCACATCATGAAGAATATCCCTATGAAACAACCGAATCAATAATCGTGCAGGTTGCTGACAGTATTTCAGGAGGAAGACCTGGCGCGAGAAGAGATTCCGCGGAAAATTATCTTAAACGACTCGGCGAGCTTGAAAGTATAGCAAACGCGCATAAAGGGGTTGAAAAATCCTATGCCATTCAAGCCGGAAGAGAAATTCGTGTGTTTGTCACACCAGAGAAAGTAACCGACCTTGAAGCAAAAAATATGGCGAGAGATATAGCGCTTAAAATAGAAGAGGAACTTAAATACCCCGGGGAAATCAAAGTGAGCGTGATAAGAGAGTCGCGCACTGTTGAATATGCAAGATAAGTTGAAAAAATTTTCTGAAACGAAAGGATTTTGCATTATATATAAATTTTTATATAGGTATTGCGTAAAAAATGGCGTGTTATATAATTATTCAGAGTAGGGCAATAGCCCAAATAGGTCGAGGTTTAATAAACTAACGACATAAAATAAAATGAATAAAGCATCTATAGCAGAAAAAGTGCATGAAATGCTTGAGGGAACAAAAGCTCAAGCAGAAAAAACAGTTGATATTGTTGTTGATTCCATAGTAGATGGACTCAAAAGCGGGGAAGAGGTATCAATTGCCGGTCTTGGAATTTTTTCAACAAAAATGCGTCCAGCGCGACAAGGAAGAAATCCGCGCACAGGAGAAAGTATTCAAATTCAAGCAATGCGAATTCCTAAATTTCGAGCAGCAAAAGCTCTCAAGGACGCTGTTAAGTAAAAAGTTTTTTTCTCTGGAGAAAATATAAAAACCCGGCTAATTGTCGGGTTTTTATATTGAAATTATAAATCTTACGCAAAATAGTCGCTTTGCTCCTTTTTGTGCGGGTATGGAGAATCG
>PFAA01000039.1:0-577 GCA_002778715.1 Candidatus Campbellbacteria bacterium CG10_big_fil_rev_8_21_14_0_10_35_52 | reverse complement strand
AGCCCTCGCTACACTTCGTTTCGCTCGTCTTGTATACCGCCTCCGCCGTTCGATTCTCTCCATCGTTGCAAAAATATAGTCACCCAAAGCTTCGTTTTGCACTCGTTGTTTTTTGTGCGGGATGGGGTAATCGAAACCCCGACCTCAGTTTGGAAAACTGATATTTTACCACTAAACTAATCCCGCAACAAAATAAATAGTAGCAAAAAACAAACCCTATCGCAAAAGCGATAGGGTTTGTTTTTTGCTACTCAGCTGTTTTGTCTTCAGCTGGTTTGTCTTCTGTTGTGGGGGTTTCTTCGGTTGTTACTTCTTCATCCCCATCTTTTTTTTCCTCATCCATAATGTGTATATTTCATTAAAGCCCAAATATATCTTACGTTAGACATATTTAAACTTGCTTATAAATAAACAAAAACTCAGGAAAACCTAAGTTTTTATATATTAAAGTATACACGAACCATAATTTTTGTCAATACATCGTTCTAGCTCATCAAAAAGGTTACCGTAAAAGAGTGGATAGCTCATAAATAGGTTACCGTAGTCGTATATGACTATGGAAACAAAAAACAACATA
>PFAA01000046.1:4302-4563 GCA_002778715.1 Candidatus Campbellbacteria bacterium CG10_big_fil_rev_8_21_14_0_10_35_52 | reverse complement strand
TTGTTTGACGCAAGCAATTCAAGAAGTCCTAGCATCGCCATACCGTGATTGCAATCAGGAAAATAAGTTGAATTTCCACAGCAAGGACGATAGATATTTTTTGACACTCTCTCAACAAGCGTTTGTTGTTCTTCCGTAAGTTTTATAAATATATGATTATTATAATAATTCATTGGTTCTCCGACCGCTATGCTCCACCCTCCCGTGGACGCGAATTTTGAAGCGTCACCTCCATATTTTTCATCCGTCATCGGACCGTTT
>PFAA01000046.1:4101-4286 GCA_002778715.1 Candidatus Campbellbacteria bacterium CG10_big_fil_rev_8_21_14_0_10_35_52 | reverse complement strand
TATTAGAAAGCCCGAATGCCCATAAAAGATTGAGCAGTATCCCGGAATTTTTTGTATTCATAATGATTTCTCTATTGTCAGAACCATAAAGCAATTTTTTATCATTATCGCTTAATCCTCCTCTATTGTCATATAATTTTTCAAATTTTTCTTTATCAATAACACCGGCTTGTATCATTTGTTTT
>PFAA01000046.1:0-4075 GCA_002778715.1 Candidatus Campbellbacteria bacterium CG10_big_fil_rev_8_21_14_0_10_35_52 | reverse complement strand
CCAATTATTGCTACCGTTATTTGACTTGATATTTTTTCTTTATTCATTTTTATTTTTTATAACATTTGCTTCAAAGCGGACTTCTATTTCAGGTGTTTCTGTTGAATTTGTTTTTAACATCAATTGTCTTGTAGCTTTTCCTGTACCATTAGGACCGTGCGCTAATGGGTCAAATGTCGCGGTTAAAATTTCTTCACCACCCGCTGGAATTATAACTTGCTCACCTGTGGCGCTGTGCATTCCAAACCTCATATTTCCTATCTCACCTTCGGTGCACGCGCAACTTGTAACCGCGGATATAATTTTTACATCCTCGTCTCCTTCATTTTTTAATGTATAAGTTGCGCTGACCTTGCCGTCAAAGATATCAATATCTCCAAAATTATACATTGTTTTTTCTACCGTAATAACAGACGCGACTTGCTTATTCTCTTCTTGTTTTTTATTATTTTGCGCGTCAACGGCAAATACAAGAAATATAATTGCCAATATCCCAATAATTCCTACTATATATTTATTCATCCCGTTAGAAATTTTATTTGTCATGGTATTTTTTAATATTTTATCCCGTAAAAAATCGTTTAGAAATTAGAAATTTATCTACCCTCGTCTATATCAACCTCTATGACAATCTCCGCTTCAGGTTTGTCAGGGTCATTTGTCGGAATAAATACGGTTCTTCTGAATATGCCAGTCGGCTCGTCGTGAAAATCAGGGTCAAACACAACCGTAAGCTCCGCTTCACTGCCCACCTGTATTGAAGATGAAGAAATTGAAACGGAAGTACAGCTACAACTTGTTGTAATTTTTCCTATTTCAAGAGTTTCATTTTCTTCATTCTTTATAATAAATTTTGTCTCTACTGTTCCGCCATATTGAGGAATTATACCAAAATTATGTAAAGTTTTATTTAATGTTATTTTTGGACCGAAAATCTCGTATTCCTCGCGAGCTTCATCATTGTGCTCTTTTTCTTCTATATTATTATTCATATTTGAAAACATAGTAAGACCTATAATACCCGCTATTATAATAATTAAAATTAAAACATATTTCATAATATTATTTTATTTTTTATTTGATAATTTGTATATCTCAAGTATTTCTTTAATCGCTTTTGACTCTCTACCCGACTTCATTTGTTCAATAATATGGGTTGATAAATGATTTTTTAATATTAAATTTTCAACCGATGAAAGCGCCGCTTTTGTAGCAAGTGACTGGCGAATTATATCAATGCAATATTTTTCTTCTTCAACCATTTTCTGAATACCTCTTATTTGACCCTCAAGTATTTTAAGCCGTCTTGTTACGCTTTTTTTAATATCTTTTTTCATACTCCATATTATACCCTATGGGGGTATTCGTGGCAAAGGAGAAGGTATTTGCTACAAATTTTTTAATCTATATCTTAAGAAATCAAAATAAATAATTTTTTTATTTTTTATACGATATATCGTATGATTAGAAAATTAAAGTAAAAGGGTGTCTGACCCATTTTCCACTTCGATATTTTAGATTAAATTGGACTTATTACCATTTACCATTTACATTTACATCCATTTACATTTATACTATCCCCATTTATACACACAATTTCGCTTGACTTATGACAACCGCTTGCTATACTGAATATACAAAGTGCCGAAAGGCTTCGAGAAACCCCGCGAAAGCGGGGTTTCGATTTTCTACAAGAAAGATTTTAATTTTTGCTTTATCTGATTAAAAAGTTTCTTAGGCATTATATAAATATCTCTTTTTAGTCTTTTAACACTTACTAATTTCATTTGAGCTAAAATGGCGGAAACTTTTTGACCGTTTGGGTCAGTATAATTGAAATAAAAATCAAAATCTTTTTGCCTGGTAGATAGTTGTATAGCCCAAAACATATGATTATTAAATTTCTTTACAACCAACATCGGTCGAGAGAAATTATCTTTACTCCCATTTTGTTCATAACCAACGTTCAAACCGATATCAGTCATCCAAATTTTCTCCTTCTCTTGGAAAATTCCTCCCCATACCCAGTAGATTCTCTTATACTGGGTCTGGGGAGAAATCCGCGCGGGCTTCGGCTTTCTTTTTTGAAAAAATTGGCGGTTACTGCATTGATTCTAACTCGGACTTCATCCGATTAAAAATCTTGATGTGTCCTTTGGTGTTCGGATGAAGTCCGTCAATAAGGTCGTCGTTTCCAACGACGCCATCCATTGGGATGAATTTCAGCTTGTTGTCCTCGCAAAACTTCTCAATCGCATTGTCTAGTCGTTTAATGTTTTCGTTGGTGTAGGACTTGTCGGTATTCCACGGGATGGGAGTAGTTTTTGACTCGTCCACCTTTGTTAAACCAACGAAAACAATTTTGCCGGTAAATTTTTTGGCAATAGAAAGAAGTTTTGCGAGATTTTGCTAAAATTTATCAAGCGAAACGCGCAAGCCGTTTGTAGAGTGGATAAATTGAGCGTCATTGATTCCAATAGCGAAAATTATCAAATTCGGCTCGCGCGATTTCGCTTCAACTTCAATCCTATTGAGCAAGTCGGCTGTGGTGTCGCCGGAAATACCAAGATTGTAAATATCCGTGTCATTATCTTTTTCCTCAAAATAATTTCGTAAGCGAGTAGCCCAGCCGCCTTGCTCTGGATCGTATGCGCCCCAAGTTATGCTGTCGCCAAAAATAAGAATGTTCATAGGTTTTCCAATGGATAAATATCAAAAGCAACTTCCTCGTATGGATGAACGCTTTTTACTTTCTCAATAACTTCTTTCAAAATTTCTCGTGGCACTATTACTTCAATTCTCTCTTCTTCAACGGCTTCATATTTTCCAGCTTTGCCAATAGCGGGATTTGTTTTCTTATTTCCACGAAAACGACCCGTGCCACGAGAAGAAAAAGAGCAAAAATCATAATTTCCGATTTTTCCCGCACCTGCTTCGCCGAGTGCTTGGCGAACAATATCAGTGTGAGAAAGCGGGACAAACACGACAAGTTTTACATTTTTTGTATTCATAAAATTATTTTTCGTAAGCAACTATGTAGGCAATATCTCCGACTTTTACTGAATCAACAATTCTTAAACTAGATTTTTCTCCAAGAGATTTTAGTTCGTCGAGAGAAAATTGTTCTGATGTATTCGCACCAAGACTTTCATCAAAAATAACTTTCGTTCCTTCAATTTTCTTTATTGGAGCGTTTAACATTTTGTAAATTTTCATTCGTTCATTAAATGCTGTTTCTGAGAAAGTGCTTAAAATAAGTTTTCCGCCTTTTTTCAAAACTCTTGCAGATTCTGAAATAGATGATTCTTTATTGTTCTCAAGATTCGGTAATATCATTAGAAATGTAACCGTATCAAAAGTTTCATTTTCAAAAGGAAGATTGTCCGCAGAAGCCACTGCAACTTGGACGGTTTCAATTTCACCAAATCTCTTTTTCGCATCTTTAACTGCTTTTGGATCGTTATCGATACCATAGACATTTTTTGTATTTTGCAAGATTGATTGCATATTTCTACCTTCACCACAACCAATATCTAAAACAAAAGAATCAGGTAAAATATGTTTATCGAGATATTCTCTCTCCGCACTAAAAAGTTCTTGATATGCTGGTGTAGGTGTTTCAAGCACCTGTTCCCAGTACCCAATATTAGTATTTTCTTTTTTAGGTGGATTTTCCATAAATTATTTAATCAGCTCCTCAATTGCGACATTAAGGGCTTTCGCGATTTTGCTCACTACAAAAACGGACGGCTTCTTGATAACTCCAGTTTCAATCTTGGTAAGCGTTGTATAGGCGACATCTGCCTTACGAGCAAAATCGTCTTGCGAAAGTTCTAATTTCTGTCGCAATTTCCTTATTTTCAGTCCGAGTTGGTTATTTTTCATATATTGATAACATTTAACTGCTGCTTGTTTTCGAGTACAGTATTATACTAACAGACATGAGGACTTTATTCAATTTTGTAGCCGCCAATTTTTTCAAAAACGAAAGCCGAAGCCCGCGCCTTTGCCGCGGGCGAGGTCAATCTTTATTCAAATTCAGAATTGTGGACCCGAGAGGACTCGGTCACCGCTC
>PFAA01000024.1:41864-46017 GCA_002778715.1 Candidatus Campbellbacteria bacterium CG10_big_fil_rev_8_21_14_0_10_35_52 | reverse complement strand
TCCTTATTTTGTTTTTGATTTTCGCTTTTTTATATTTTTTCATAACACCTGTATTTTAATACATGGTGTTGCAATTGATTGTTGAACTGGGGAACGTTATTATTGACAATATGTCCTGATTTGGTAATATTCCAATAAGCCCATTGAGGGGCTTATTAATTTACAAAACAACAGTAGAATGGCAAAAACATCAGTAATAGCAAGGTCTAAAAAAACGCCTAAATTTAAATCGCGAATAGTCAGACGCTGTTTTAAGTGTGGCAGAAAACGCGGCTATATGAGAGACTTTGATTTATGCAGAATCTGTTTCAGAGAACTTGCTAATGAAGGAATGATTCCAGGAATTAAAAAATCATCATGGTAAACGATTCAATAGGAGATTTTATAATACAGCTAAAAAATGCGAGCAATGCCGGCTTAGAGTTTATTTCCGTGCCATACTCGGAGTTTAAATTTCAAGTCGCTGAAAAATTAAGAGAAAAGGGATATATTAAATCGGTTTCAAAACGGGGTAAAAAAATAAAAAAAAGCATTCATATTGAAATACAATATATTAACAAAAAGCCCAAAATAAAAGAGGTCTCAAGAATTTCAAAACCAAGTAGGAGAGTGTATAAAAAAACTTCCGAAATTTATCCTATAAAATACGGCAAAGGCGCTTTATTGCTTTCAACGCCGAAAGGCGTGTTAACGGGAGAAGAAGCGCGTAAAAATAAAGTCGGAGGCGAAGCATTATTCAAAATATGGTAAATAAAATAGAATGCGAATATAATGATAAAATTTTTAGTTTTTATATTATTTAGAAATTAAGATTTATAATTTAAAAATATATTATGAGCCGTATAGGTAAACAACAAATTAATATTCCGGAAAAAACAGAAGTTAGATTTTCTGACGGTGTTTTTTTTGTAAAAGGACCTCTCGGAGAATTAAGCCGCGCGTTTAAGCCAGACATTGCAATAAAAATTGAAGATAAACAAATTACGCTTAAGCCGATTAAAATTACAAATAATTCAAATATGCTTTGGGGGACTTACGCATCGCACATTGTAAATATGCTCAAAGGCGTTAATGAACCATTTACAAAAAAACTCTTGATTGAAGGTATAGGATATAAAGTGGAAAAATTGGGAGAAAATATCGCGCTCAATGTCGGTTTTTCACATCAGGTTAAAATAACAATCCCAAAAGGACTTACCGTTGAAGTTGAGAAAAATATGATAAGTATTTCAGGTTCTGATAAAGAAAGTGTTGGGCAATTCGCGGCAAAGATAAGAGCGGTAAAAAAACCAGAGCCCTATAAAGGAAAAGGCATTAGATATGAGGATGAAGTCGTAAGAAGAAAACAAGGCAAAAGAGCCGTAACATAAACAAATAAATTATGAATAAAATAAACGAAAAAATACAAAAAAGAAAAAGAAGACATAAAAAAATCAGAGCTAAAATCTCCGGCGTTAAAAATAGACCACGTATATCTTTTTTCAAATCAAATAAACATATTTATATACAGCTTATTGACGATGAAGCAGGCAAAACTATTTTTGGTATCTCGTCAGATAAAATAAAAGGAAAAACAATGACGGAAAAAGCGCGCGATATGGGCAAATTAGTCGCGAAAATGGCGCTGGATAAAAAAATAAACTCGGTCGTATTTGACAGAGGAGGTTTTCTTTATTCAGGAAAAATAAAAGCTTTCGCGGACAGCGCGAGAGATGGCGGACTTAAATTTTAATATAAAAGATGACTGATAAAAAAGACAATAAAGAAATAAAAACTTTAGCGGTAAACAATAAAAAATCGTTTGTTTCAGGCTCTCCTAAAAGATTTGGGAAAGACGAAAGACAAAGACCAAAAAATAAAAAAAACAGACCTTCCAGACGCGCCGCTAAAGTTCGCTCTGAATTTGACCAAAAAATAATAAGTATCAGAAGAGTTACTCGCGTTGTCGCGGGTGGAAGAAGATTTAGTTTTTCTGTTGCTTTGATTTCTGGAAATAGAAAAGGTTCCGTTGGTGTTGGTATCGGAAAGGCCTCGGACACATCGCTTGCCATTGAAAAAGCGACAAGAGACGCGAAAAAGAGTATGATAAAAGTGCCTTTGGATAAAAATATGATGATTATTCACGATGTTGACGCGAAATACAATGCGTCTATAGTTTCAATTTTTCCATCTCCTGAAAAAGGGCTTGTTGCGGGAAGCTCTGTAAGAAATGTGCTGGAACTTGCCGGAATAAAAAATGTGACGGCAAAAATGCTGTCCCGCAGTAAGAATAAGTTAAATAACGCAAGAGCGGCAATAAAAGCTCTCAAACAATTCAATTAGTTTATGATTCAAAAGATAAATAAAAGAATTACGGAGATTTATACATTTTAATCATTCGTTAATTTGTTTAATTATTATGCAATTACATCAATTACAAAGAAATAAAAAAGCCAAAAAAAGTATCCGTGTCGGTCGCGGCGGAAAACGCGGCAAAACATCAGGAAGAGGAACTAAAGGACAAAAAGCGCGCGCTGGTCATAGGATTCGTCCGGAGATTCGCGACGCGATAAAAAAACTTCCTAAACAGAGAGGATATAGATTTAATCCAATAGGAGAGAAAGCGAAGCCCGTTAACCTTGCGTTTATAGAAATTAAATTTTCAAACGGTGAACAAGTAAATCCAAAAACTTTAATTAAAAAAGGCATTGTAAACAGATATAAAGGACGAATTCCTAAAATTAAAATACTCGGCTCTGGTGATTTTTCAAAAAAGGTAAATGTTTCTGGATGTATGATTTCAAAAAGCGCGAAAGAAAAAATTGAAAAAGCTGGCGGAACGGTCAAAACTAAAAATTAAATTTTTAGTTTATTAGAAAAAATAAATCACTGTTTATTATTAAAAGAAATAAGTTCTAATAAATTATAAAATAAAATGGCAAATTTTTTCACAAAATTAAATTTAATTTTCAAGGATAAAATCCTTCGCAAGAGAATATTTTTTGTATTTATTATACTTGCTTTATTTAGATTATTGGCGGTTGTTCCTATTCCGGGTATTGATGTTTTTCAATTAGAGCAATTTTTTTCAAACAATCAGTTTTTAGGACTTCTTAATATTTTCTCAGGAGGCGGACTGTCAAATCTTTCAATCGTTATGCTTGGCGTGGCGCCATACATTACAGCGTCAATTATTATGCAGCTTCTTACGATTATGTCTCCAAAACTAAAAGCTATTTATCAGGAGGAAGGCGAAGCAGGGAGAAAGAAATTCAGTCAGTATTCCAGATTGTTATCAATCCCGCTCGCTCTTATGCAGGGTTTCGCTTTTCTTCTCCTTCTGACAAGACAAGGGATAGTCCCCGACCTCGGTATGTTTAGCTTAATTACGAATGTAATTGTTATAGCGGCGGGTTCTGTTCTTCTGATGTGGCTCGGCGAGCTTATAACAGAGTTTGGTATTGGGAACGGAGTTTCGCTTATTATCTTCGCTGGTATCGTGGCTGGTCTTCCAAACACAATAAATCAGCTCATCTTTACTTTTAATGTGTCGCAGATACCTCTTTATTTGGGGTTTATAGCGATAGGACTTTTGATTACAGCGGGTGTTGTGGTGGTTACGGAGGCGGAACGGCCAATACCGATAACTTACGCGAAAAGAGTCAGAGGAATGAAAGTTTATGGCGGTATTTCCACATATTTGCCTTTGAGAGTTAATCAAGCGGGCGTGATACCGATTATTTTCGCGCTCTCAATATTATTATTTCCTCAAATGATTCTTAATTTTGTAGCGAATATAAACAGTCAGTTTGTTGTTTCAATATCTAATTTTATACTTGGCATATTGGAGAACGGCTGGGTATACGCCGGACTTTATTTTATGCTTGTATTTTTATTTACATATTTTTACACAGCCGTTACTTTTGACCCCGATTCAATTGCCACAAATCTGCAGAAAAGCGGAGCATTTGTCCCTGGCGTAAGACCCGGCAGAAACACATCGGAATATATAGGAAAGATTTTAACTCGCATTACTTTAGTCGGGGCTATTTTCTTGGGCGTTATCGCGATTCTTCCGCTCGGTATGCAAGCGATTACAGGCATTACGGCTCTTGCCATAGGAGGCACTGCGCTTTTGATAGCGGTATCGGTTGTTATTGACCTAATACGAAAG
>PFAA01000024.1:38048-41857 GCA_002778715.1 Candidatus Campbellbacteria bacterium CG10_big_fil_rev_8_21_14_0_10_35_52 | reverse complement strand
AAGTTATAAAGTTTGTAAAGCTAATTACTATGACGCTTGCCGATTTATCGGCGATGCTTCATACTTAATAATATATGACACCTTATACATTTATATTATATGGATGCTCTGGTTCGGGTAAAGGAACGCAAGCAGATTTGCTTATAAAATATTTGAAAAAAGAAGACCCGAAAAGAAAAACACTCTATATACAGATAGGACAGAAATTTAGAGATTTTGTGAAATTTGATTATTATACAAGCAAGCGCGCCGAGAAAATCATAAACACAGGACAACTTATGCCGGCTTTTCTGCCTATATGGATTTGGACTGATTTTTTGATAAAAAATTTAGAGGAAGATGAACATATTATATTTGACGGACTTGTGCGCCGTAGGGATGAGGCGCCAATTTTTGACGGAGCTATGAAATTTTATAATAGAGAAAAACCACACATTATTTTTTTGAATGTTGGCAAGGAATGGGCGACAAAACGGCTTTTGGAAAGAGGGAGAGAGGATGATAAAGCAGAAGAGATAAGTAAAAGAATTAATTGGTATCATACCGATGTAATTCCAACATTAAATTTTTTTAGAAATAATTCATATTATAATTTTTTTGATATTAATGGAGAACAAACCATAGAAGAAGTGCATAAAGAAATAGTTGCTAAGCTAAAAATAAAATATTAAAATAAAAAAATAGAAATTTATTTCATACGATATATAGTATGAAATTCGGAGTAAATAATAATGATAAAAACAAAAAAGGAAATTGAAATAATGCGCGAAGGAGGAAAACGGCTTGCCGAGATTTTGCAAAAAGTTTCAAATGAGGCGAGGGCGGAGCTCAATGCGTCTGTTTTAAATGCTCTTGCTGAAAAACTTATAAGAGCGGGCGGCGATGAGCCGGCATTTTTAAATTATAGGCCTGAAGGCGCGAGCCGTCCGTATCCAGCCGTTCTTTGTGTTTCTATCAATAATGAAATTGTTCACGGTATTCCAAACGAAGAGACGAAAATCCTGCACGAAGGAGATATTGTCGGACTTGACCTTGGATTAAAACATAAAAGATTGTTTTTAGATATGGCAATTACAGTTCCGATAGGCAAAATAAGCAAAGAATATCAAAAACTTATAAATACGACAAAAGAAGCGCTTGAAGTTGGTATAAAAGCGGCAAATGGCGGAAATAGAGTTGGCGATATAGGTTATGCCATAGAGCAGTTTGTAAAAAAACGGGGTTACAGTATGCCTTACGAGCTTGGCGGACATGGTATTGGCTCTAAACCAGCGGAAAAACCGTATATTCCGAATAGGGGCAGAAAAAACACAGGAGAAAAACTAAAAGCGGGAATGGTATTAGCGCTTGAACCGATGCTGAATAAAGGCGATGCAGATATAATGCTTATGGATGATGGTTATACATATAAAACAGCGAATAATTCACGAAGCGCGCATTTTGAACATACGATTTTAATTACGAACGGTGACGCGGAGGTGTTGACGAAAAATATACTATAATATACACTTTAGTATATGCAGACGATATTAAACATTAAAACTGATAAAAAACTCAAAGAAAACGCGAAGAAAATCGCGAAGAATATAGGCGTGCCTCTTAGCACGGTTATAAATTCATTTTTGAAACAATTTGTCCGCGATGAGGAAGTAACATTTTCAGCAAAGGATTATAAGATAACACCGTATCTTGAAGAGCTTGTTGAAGAGGCAAGAAAAGAAAGGACTAATAAAAAGAAATCTGATTATTTCAGCGCGGCAAAGAGCTTTATTAGCGATATAAAGCGAGGAAAATGTGAAAACGAAGCGAAGTGAAATTTTCACATTTCCGAGCCGAGGGGTTAATATAGGTTAATATCGCGCGAATGTAAGAGTCACGCTGGAAGCGCGACGAGTTCTATCACTACCCTAAGTTTTGCCCCAGTGACATATATAAAAAACCTAGAAAATTAATATGAAAATCGGTTATTCCAGAAAATTCAAAAAGCAATATAAAAAGCTACCAAAACATATTCAAACTAAATTTTATGACAAATTAATTATTTTTATGAAAAATCGGCAAGATGAACGGTTACAAATACACAAGCTTCACGGTAAATTAAAATGTCTTTATAGTATTAATATTACGGGTGACATTAGAGCGATTTTTGATGAAATAGTCTCAAACAAGGTTGAATTTATAGCGATAGGGTCGCATAATGCTTTGTATTCTTGACAATTTTAAAACTATGCGCAATTAAGGCATAATCAAACTATGGAGAAATTTAATTTTAATAAAGAGCAAAATAGTGTTGAGGACTTTACCGAAAATAAAAGTGAATCAACGGAAGACGGGGGTAAAATAAAAAGAAAAGAGAAAATAGAAGATATACGAAATGAAGAAAAAGAATTTTTAGGAGGAATTAAAGAATACGCGCGAAACGTTTTTCACTTTGTACATAAAAATTACAAAGAGAACTTTAAAAAAATACTGCGTGTAGCCACTTTAGCGACCGTGCTTTCAATTCCTGTTGGAGAAAAAGTGTTTACAGAGAGAGAAGAAAAACTTACCAAAGAGTCAACTGTCGCAATGGCGCAAACAGGTCAAGAAGCAATAAAAGAAGATACTGAGACGGAGAAATATATCGTAGAGCAGAGAGAACTCATAAAAGAAAAATATGCTCAAAAGATTCTTACCGGAAAAGGTTTTTCTCTTGAGGAATTGCAAGATTTTGAAGACGCATTAGAAGAAATTAAGACATTTTCTCCAGATAAATTTAGTAAATTAAAAATAATCCTTGTGAAGGCGGATAATTCTTTATTTAATATGAAAGCAATGCCGAATTTCTGTAAGAAATTTGATACAATAAAAGATATTGAATTAAAAATAGATCCTGATAAAAAATCTGAAAACATTGATTTTATGGTAGGATTATTAATATTAGAAAAAGAAAATTACGCTCAACATAAAACAGACACTGATGATTACGATGTTATTATATGTAGCCACAAAAAAAGGATAAAAAAAGATACAATAGAAAGTGATACATATGCAGGGGTGAGCGCGGTAACTAGTATACAAAAGAAAGATACTTATAAAAATATATATATACATGAATTAAGTCATTTAATAACATTAAATGATAATAGTATGTATAAAGAATTAGACGATAAATTTAAAGAGATAAATAAGAAGATAGACGGATATATAATGATAGTATCTTCTGTAGAGGACATAAACAGCAATAGTATAGCAAGATATCCAGGTTTTGTGAGCGTTTATGCGGGAGGGAGAGGTCAAGAAGGTATAACGTTTGATTATCATTATAAATATAAATACAACGAGAGGAATAACACTTATGAAGATACTGCAGAAACTCTCACTTATATGATTAAGAAGTATCATTACGCTGACGACGACCTGATTGTTCAGGAAAAAATTAAAATAATTAAAGATTTTTTAAATGAAAAAACAGATAATTAAAACTAATATAAAAAATTTTCTTGACGATATAAAAATCAGCTCTGACGCTAAAGATTTTTGGACGCGTATAGTAGACAAATTATCTCCGGAAGAAATTGAGACGTTCATCATTCTTAAAAAAGAAAATCCGCGAGATTTAGTGAAAGCGATTGAGATATTGACGCGAAGAAAGAAAGCTTTGTCTGAGAAAGATACAAAAACATTGAAAGAAATTTTTGAAGAGGAGAAAAATATGTTTAAAGATATAATATAGGATATAATTAAACTATGGAAAATAAGGGCATTTTACGAAAATATATAAACAAAAAATTCACAACTCCGCAGGAGGAGCTTGATTTTTTGCGCGG
>PFAA01000024.1:29484-38036 GCA_002778715.1 Candidatus Campbellbacteria bacterium CG10_big_fil_rev_8_21_14_0_10_35_52 | reverse complement strand
CCATGAAAAAGAACTTGACGGAGGTCGCACCTCCGTCATTGAAGGCGAAGCAGGGGGAGTAGAGCGCGGTGCCGCCGAAGCGGCGCCGCGCGATGAGGCAATAAAACGTCAAATCAGCGAGTATAAAAAAGAAAAGACAGAGGATATTTTGGAAGAGAATTATAAATTGTCAGAAAAACAAGAAAACGAAATTATTCTAAAACTTTCTCCTGAAGAGCATGATGACAAAATGTCAGAGCTTCTTGGTATCCTGCGTGATAGAGGAATTAAAAACGCATTATCTATTGTAAATAAAATGCGCGACGCGCATATTGAAGACGACTTCCATCGTTTTCTTGTGGAGTATATAAAAGAAGGTTTTACGGCAGCGGGGCTTAAAGAAAAAAGTCCTTTATGGAAACAACTGAGTATGACGCTTTTTGAGATAGCTCTTCCGCGCGCTATCGTAAGCGGAAATGACGAGAAAAAACCTCTAAAAGAACTTATTTCGTCAATGGAACAATTATACGCGGGAATGCTCGCTATATCAGGCAAAAAGAAATCCGAAAAAAAACATATCGCGCTTGAAATTGCAGTATCAAACAAAACAGAGGAAGCGATATTTTATGTAGCCGTACCGGATGAGAAAAAAGAGCTTTTTGAGAAACAAGTTCTTTCAATTTTTCCGCAAGCGAAGGTTGTTGAAAACAAAAATGATTACAATATTTTTAATCAACAAGGTATTTCTGTCGGGGCATACGGCAAGGTTATACGGAACGAAATTTTTCCTCTCAAAATATATGATACATTTGATTACGACCCTCTCAATATTTTACTCTCATCATTTTCTAAACTTGAGAAAGAAGGCGAAGGCGCGGCAATTCAGCTTATATTCAATCCAGGGGGCGATTATTACACAAAAAAGTATAAATCAGCGCTGGATAAGATTCAAAAAGGAACATCCGTAAAAAAAGCGATTGATATGCCAGAGAGTATTACGGGCTCATTCATTAAAGAGTTTAAAGAAGTTTTCGGAAGTAATTCGTCTAAAAATGAGAAAAATACTCCTCTTATTGTTGACCAAATAGCGGTTGAGCAGATTACTAAAAAAATTTCAAGTCCTATCGCAAAAGTTAATCTTCGCATAATAGCGTCAGCTCGGACGCTGGAAAGAGCCCAAAAAATATTATCTGATATTGAAGCGGCGTTTAATCAATTTGAAGAATCTCAAGGAAACGCTCTTTCTTTCAAACACCAAAAGCGCGGCGATTTGAGAGCGTTGCTTCGCGATTTTTCATACAGAAGGTTTATAGACGACCAAAAAATACCTCTTAATCTAAAAGAGATTACTACGCTTTATCATTTTCCATCATCGGGCATTAGCTCATCGCGAGAATTAAAACAGTCAAAAGCCGGGACAGCGCCAGCTCCGCTTGATATGCCAAATGAAGGAGCGCTTTTAGGTATAAATAAATACAGAAATTCTGAAACGGAAATCCATATTACTCGCGAAGACCGCTTACGGCATTTTTACGCTATAGGTCAAACAGGCACCGGTAAATCCACATTGCTTAAAAATATGGCGTTTCAAGATATTCAAAACGGCGACGGAGTATGCGTGATTGACCCGCATGGCGTTGATATTAACGATATACTTGGAGCAGTGCCGAAACACAGGATGAAAGATGTTATATATTTTGACCCTGGTTATACAAAGCGGCCGATGGCTCTTAATATGCTTGAATATGATGAAAGGTTTCCAGAGCAAAAAACATTTGTTGTAAATGAAATGCTCTCAATATTTAATAAGTTGTTTGATATGCAGATTGCGGGCGGACCAATGTTTGAACAGTATTTCAGAAATGCGACAATGCTTGTTATTGAACATCCGGAAAGCGGTAATACACTGCTTGATGTATCCAGGGTCTTAGTTGATGCGGAGTTTAGAGAAATGAAGATTTCAAAATGTAATAATCCTATAGTTACACAGTTTTGGCGAGAAGTTGCGGAAAAGGCGAAAGGGGATTTAGGCCTTGCGAACATTGTTCCATACATAACAAATAAATTTGATGTATTTATGGCAAACGATATTATGCGACCGATTATTGGCCAAAGCAAATCGTCTTTTAATTTTAGAAAAATTATGGATGAGCGTAAAATCTTGCTTGTGAATTTGGCAAAAGGACGATTGGGAGACATAAACGCGCATCTTATAGGTCTCATACTTGTTGGCAAGATTCTTATGGCGGCTCTTTCGCGTGTTGATAATATACACTCTGGCTCGCAAAACGAAGTCCCTGACTTTTATTTATATTTGGATGAATTTCAAAATATCACAACCGATTCAATTTCCACAATCCTCTCGGAAGCGAGAAAATATAAATTAGGTCTTACAATAGCGCATCAATTTATAGCTCAACTTGATGATAAAATAAAAAATTCCGTATTTGGCAATGTCGGCTCAATATGCTCTTTCAGAGTTGGCGCCGATGACGCTGAATATCTCAAAAATCAATTTGAGCCGGTATTTACGGCAAATGACCTTATGAATATAGACAATAGGAACGCTTATTTAAAAATGCTTGTTGACGGCAGACCAGCAAAACCATTTAATATTGAAACACTTCCACCAGCGCAGGGAAATTTTGAAATCGCCGAAAATCTCAAACAACTTTCGTATTTGACTTATGGCAGAGACAGAGAAGAAGTGGAAATGGAAATCCGCGCGAAATATAATCCCGGCCCCATCCGAAGTTCTATTTAAGTTTGACCTAAACAAGATTTGTTTAGGTTTAACCTAAACAGTATCTAAACAATAAAGCTAACAAAATCATACGATATATCGTATGATTTCAAACAAATACCGTAATCTCATTGCTGTATTTATATTCTTTAAACACGGTTAGAAACAGTGCATCCATTGCTCTTTCAATTCTTGCGACACATATGAAGGAAGATTTCTCAACTGTTCTATCGCCTGTTTTCCGAATTTGTTGGCGAACAGGTCTTTTTCACGCTTTCCGCTTTTTTCAAAGTTTTTTATTTCTTCATACAATTCGCGCCGAGACAGCGACAAGATGAATATGCTGACTTTCTTTATCTCTTTTAGTACAGGTTTTGGGCCATCGCTGCTGTCTTCAAATGTCAGTCCATATTTAAGAGTAGCTCCGCCATTCTCATTTATCTCTTTTATTTTTTCTTCTTTCTCTTTGTATCGTCTGCTTTTCGTATCGTCAGTTATCTCGTCAAAAGCGCATATTACCTGCCCAGTTTTCTTATTGACTATTATATTGTCAATGCCGTTTTTATAGTCGTCATATTCGGAAGCTCGCACGGCAATTATATTCGGGTCTTTAAAATTTCTGTTGAAAATAATCGTTTTTAGTTGTTCAAATCTTTCCCCGTCTCTTTTATTTTTGGATTTTTTCCATTCCTCAACGCCCATACCGACTCTGTTTGCGTATAATTTTTCTTTTTCTTCAATATATTTTAGGTCTCTTATTAATTCTTCAGACGCGTATGTGTTTTTGTATGCTTCCATAAGCATTCTGCATTCATTATCAACCGGAATGTTTTCTAAATTAAAATCTTCCGACATTATTTCAATGCGATTTTGTATTTCCTCCTTTTGTTTATCAATAGTATCAATATTATCTGGAAGATTTATTTTTTGATTTATTTTTTCAAATTTTGACATAAATGTTGCTATAAAATGCGGTTATTGCTATGCTTTTAATTATATTATTAAAATTTAATTTTGGAAATAAATGAAAGACAGACATCCTAAAAAAGAGAGAACATTTGTAATCATTAAACCTGACGGCGTGCAGAGGTCTTTAATAGGAGAAATTATAAAACGATATGAAAAAATTGGACTTAAATTGATAGGGCTTAAAATGGGTGTCGCTACTCCCGATATGATAGAAAAACATTATACCATAGACACCGAATGGATGCGTAAAACTGGTGAAAAAACAATTGCGAATTATAAAGAAAAAGGATTAAAACCGCCATCTGAAGACCCAATAGAAATAACAAAAGTTGTTTTGAATAATTTAAAAAAATATATGACAAGCGGACCCGTCATTATAATGGTATGGCAAGGCGCGCATGCGGTAGGCATAGTAAGAAAAATTACAGGAGCTACAGAACCGCTTACATCCGATGTCGGAACAATACGCGGCGACTTTGTTTTGGATTCTTATGTAATGTCGGACACTGACGGAAGAGCTGTTAGAAATATCCTGCATGCTTCAGGCACGGTGGAAGAAGCTGAAAAAGAAATAGCCCTTTGGTTTAAAGAAGACGAGCTTATAAATTACAGCACCATACAAGAAGTAATTCTTTACGATGTTGATTTAGACGGCATACTGGAATAAAAATTCAGGAATTTTTAATTTGTAAAAATTTTTGACCGCAGTATAATATAAATAGGGGTTATTTAAAACATTGTCTAGATTACTAATAGTTTAGGGAGTTCAATATTGAATTTTACCGTGGTAAAGTTTTGAGGACACCCACATAGCGCAAGCTGTGGTCAATGTTTTAATAACCCCCATCAAAACACTCTCTGCTAAAGCGGAGAGTGTTTTGATTTAATGAAAATTTTGTATAATAATTATAATATAGTTTGAATTACAAAACATAATATGCTCAAACAGCCATTTTTTATTTTAGGTTTTATACTTCTAATAGTCATCGGTCTATTGCATCACGCCGCGATATACCTTTATTTATACTGGTTATGGTTATGGTTTGACATATTAATGCATTTTTTAGGAGGACTTTATATTGGAATTATGGCAATATGGTTTTTCTTTTTTTCTGGATTTATCGGTTGGAATATAAAAACAGCAAGCAAAGCGCGCGTATTTTATATATCACTTATATCGGCAATAATGGTTGGTTTGTTATGGGAGATTTTTGAAATATATGCGGGGGTGGTAATTATTGATAAAAATTATCCATTAGATACAATAATTGATATCATAATGGATATTTTAGGCGCAAGTGGAGTGGCAATGTATGTTTTATTAAAATTTTCAAATAAAGATTTTGTCGCATTTGATAAATATGAATAAAGAAAACAAATTAAAACTCACATTTTATGGAGGTGTTGGCGAAGTAACTGGAGCGAATTATCTTCTTGAAGATAAAGATATAAAAATACTTGTAGATTGCGGACTGTTTCAAGGGGGTTCATTTGATGATATTAGAAACAGAGAACCGTTTCCGTATAATCCGTCCGATATAGATATATTATTTGTTACACACGCTCATTTGGACCATATAGGCCGTATTCCGAAACTTGTAAAAGACGGTTTTAGCGGAGTGATTTATTCAACTCCGTCAACAAAAGAAATTTCAGAAATATCTCTGATTGACAGTTTGGGTATTTTATCAAAAGAAGCGAAGAAAAAGGGCGTCCCTTTACTTTATGAAAAAAAAGACGCGCTAAAAGCATTTTCACTATGGAAGACGATTCCATATAAAACTTCTATTAAAATAAATAATGAATTAAACGCTGTATTCAAAGACGCAGGACATATACTTGGTTCAGCAATGGTTGAATTTTCGCGCAAAGGCGAGAAGATAGTATTTACAGGAGACCTTGGTAATTCACCCTCTCCGCTTTTGAAAGATACAGAAAAAATATACGACGCATATTATCTTATAATAGAGAGTGTGTATGGCGACAAAAATCATGAGTCCGCTGAAAGCAGGATTGATATATTAAAAAACGCAATTGAAAATACTATAAAAAAAGGAGGCGCGCTTTTAATACCTGCGTTTTCCATAGAGAGAACGCAAGTGCTTTTATATGAAATCAATAATCTTGTTGAAAGCGGCGTTATACCGTCAGTACCGGTTTTTTTAGATTCGCCGTTTGCTATAAAAGTAACAAAGATATATAAAGATAAAATAAATAATTTTAATAAAGGAGCGAGAGAAGAGATAAATTCAGGAGACGATATATTTGATTTTCCCCAGCTTAAATTTACGGAAAATCATAAGGATTCTCTAAAAATCGCGAATATGCCAAATCCAAAAATAATAATCGCAGGCTCCGGTATGTCAAACGGAGGCAGGATACTTTCTCATGAAAAAAGACATTTATCCGACCCAAACAGCGCTCTTCTGATAGTGGGTTTTCAGGCATCTGGAAGTATTGGAAGAATGATTCAAGACGGCGCAAAAGAAGTTCTCATTGATAATGAGCATATACCTGTACGCGCTTCAATTATAAATTTGCAAGGATTTTCATCACACAAAGATTCAGATAATCTTCTTGATTTTGTAAGCGATACATCAAATACGGTAAAAAAAGTTTTTGTTGTTATGGGTGAACCAAAATCGGCATTATTTTTAGTCCAAAAAATAAGAGATTGTCTTAATGTGAACGCTATAGCGCCCAATCTCGGAGAAAGCAGTTTTTTATAAAACTTGCAGAATCCTGATTTCCGCGATAAACGCGGATTGTATAAAATAAAACGCGTATCTTATTTCTGCTATCACTAAATACAATTATTTTTAATGTATGGTATAATAATTATTATAAAAAAAATTATAAATTTAAAAATAAATATGGAAAAATATAAAAACGGAAGATACCCCAATGACAAATTAAAAATTTGCGTTTCAGGCGCCGCCGAGACGGGACATTGCGGTCTTGACGCTTTTGAAAAAGGCAAAGCTCTCGGAAGAGAGATTGTCCGACATAACGCTATTTTAATTACAGGCGCCACCACGGGATTTCCTTTTTGGGTGGCAACAGGCGCTAAAGAAGAAAACGGCATTTCAATCGGCTTTTCTCCCGCGTCAACGGAGGAAGAACATCTTGAGTTTTATAGATTGCCGTTGGAATATATGGATGTAATTATATACACAGGTTTTGGCTATTCCGGCAGAAACTTGATTTTAACTCGTTCATCAGACGCTATTATTATAGGATGCGGAAGAATAGGCACTATAAATGAATTTACAGTAGCATTTGAAGACGGCAAACCGATAGGAGTTTTAGAGGGAGATTGGGAAACAGATGAAGTTATAAAGCATTTAATAAAAGCAAGCAATAGAATAAATGATAAAGTGATTTTTGACTCCGACCCAAAAGCGCTTGTGGAAAGAGTTATAGAGAAAGTTATGATAGAAAAAGCAAGCAGAGGAAGGATTTATAGAAACGGCGAAGGTGTCGGTGCGGCAGACCCGAACAATCTTATTAAATAATCATGAATCACGGAACTTGTCGCTGGCATAATTTTTGAAAGACATTGCGTAATGCGAACACGCAAGCATAACAAAAAATCAGAAAATTTTTATGATGTCTTGCAAAAATTTATGTCAAGAAAGGGTCTCTTAATTCAAAGTGAATAATCCTGTAATTTTATGGAAAATAAAAAAACAGCAATGAGTTTGGGTTAAATTATTTTATTTAAGATTTTCTCAAATGATTTAGGATTATTTTCCGCCAAGTCCGCCAAAATTTTTCTATCCAAATTGATTTTGTTTTTCTTTAACGCTCCTATAAATTTACTATATGAAATGGGTTTTTTATTAGCGCGGACAAAAGCGTTTATTTTTATGTTCCAAAGCCGTCTGAAATCATTTTTTTTGTCTTTTCTGTGCGCGAAAGAATGAACGCCGGCGTGAGCGAGTGCTTCTTTTGCTTGTCGTTTTTTTGTTGAACGACCAAAACGATACCCTTTTGTTTTTTTAAGGATATTTTTTCGTCTTTTTAATGTCGTAGTTCCTCTTTTTACTCTGCTCATAATGTTATTTATTAAAAATTATTTTTTTAAAACTGTTTTTTATTATGCTTAAATAAAATTATTTTTATACTTTTTGTCGCTCTTCTTAATTCATTTTAATTGCCCATATATTTATTTTTGATTCTGTTTGTCATATTAAATACGGCAACTCTTTTGCGAGCCATTCTTTTTTTACTTGCTTCTTTGGCGTTAAAATGGTTTTGACCCGGTATTCTCGCGAGTATTTTGCCATTTTTGGTAATTCGCAATCTTTTTGTAAATATTTTTTTGGTTTTCATATTAAGTTGTATAAATTATTGAAAATATAGATTAAAAATAAGATTTTACTTATTATTTAATTCCACTAATTATTATATTAGGAATTTCGTTCAATTATCATACTCAACCCTTTCTGGCTTTTTTTTATCGGTTCCGCAATCTTATATTCTTCAGTAACAAGCGTCAAAAATTTTAAAAGCCGCGTTTTTAGAAAATTAAATTCCATATATTTATATCGCCCCCATAAAAATAATTCAATTTTCACCCTGTGTTTTTCTTTTAACCATTCTGACACCCTTTTTGCTTTAAGAGAAAGGTCGCCCTCTCCCGTGCCTATTTTAATCTGCACGCTTTTAGTTTCCGTAATGTGTGATTTTGCCTTTATTTCTTTATTCTTTTTCTTCTGTTCGTATTGAAATTTACCATAATCCATTATTTTTGCAACAGGCGGATTTGCTTTCGGCGATACTTCAATAAGGTCAAGATTTATTTCTTGCGCTTGTCTCAAAGCATCTTCTTTTGAAAGAATGCCTAAATTAGCTCCAT
>PFAA01000024.1:24343-29473 GCA_002778715.1 Candidatus Campbellbacteria bacterium CG10_big_fil_rev_8_21_14_0_10_35_52 | reverse complement strand
TTTGTTAATTCTTACTTTTTCGTTCAAGTTTATTTAAGTGATTTTTATCTTAAATCAATATTTAAGTTTCTAAAGTATAACATATTTTTTTCGCAGATACAAATTAAAAAAGTAAGTTCAAAAAATAATTGCAGCACTTTTATTAAAAATTAAGTAAAATATAGGTGTTATATTGTGAATTACGAAACGCAAAAATTTATGGTCTATTGAGTAAAAACATTTAAAAAATAAAGAGGTTTTGCGATCAATGACCTAAATTTTTGCGTTTCGTAATTCATAATAATAGTTAGAGAACGATTATATTTAGAAAATCTTTAAGAGAGATTTCGGCGCCTGCGGCATTTTGATGCCCGCCACCGCCAAGCAATACAGCTAATTCAAGAGCGGACGGATTCTGCCCGTCTTTGCTTCTGAAACTAAACCTAACGCTATTTCCTTTAATGGAGAACATAACTGTCGCTCTGCCTTGTTTTTCTGAAATTTTATTGCCAACCGGCGATTCATACATAGTTATATTATACGCGGGCACCGTGAACTCGCCGATACGCAATATTATGTTTCCAATTCCACGGACTATTCTGTCTATTTGAATATCCGTATATTCAGTTATTATTTTGCCGTTCTTTTTTATCTCTTCAATATCTCCGTCAAAAAACCGCAATAATGTTTCAGGCAAATTTGTATACATAGAAAGATAATTTGTTGCGTATTTTGTGTTATTGCCATACTTTAATTTCCACAAATCAGAATCTTCAACATATTTAATTATTTCAGGAACTTCTTTGTCAGGAAAAAAGTAATTCCAAGCAAGAGACGCTCCCGATTTATTATTGTCAAAAATATATGTAATATTTTTATGTTTGGAGGCAATCTGTTCAGCTTTTTTTTTAGCGCTAATGTGATGGTCTAAAATCACTATATTATTATTTTCGTCAAGCGTTTCAATTAACTTTTCCTCAACAAAAGCAAGATCAAGCAAATATATATCCGCGCCGAGAGCTATCTCTTTATATATAGACGACAAATCTTCTTCCGTATATGTATGATTAAGAGGAAAAAGTTTTGCGTCTGGAAATCTTTTTAGCAAAACAGCCGCTGCGGCGGAGCCATCGGTACAATCTTTATGATATATTCCTATTATTGTTTTATTTTGCATTATTTTATATTGTCTTAATTTTTATTTAATTCCTAAATTTTACACTTATGCTGTAATAGAAGTGTTCGCGCATAAAACTAAAAACTTATGTAAAAAATCTTTAAATTTTTTCACGGAATTATCATCATAAATAGTTAACGCTATTATATTTGGATTGATTTTTTGCATTTTTTTAATAATTTTTTCAATAGTTTTTTCATCTTTTATCAAATCTGTTTTCGTTAAAACTATAATTTCTTTTTTGTCTAAAAGTTCTTTATCAAATCGTCCGAGTTCTTTTCTTATTATTTTATATGCCTCATCAAGGTCTTCGTTTTCAAGAGAAATCAGATGCGCTAATATTTTTACGCGCCGTATATGCCGAAGAAATTTGTGACCAAGCCCTTTTCCTTCCGCGGCGCCTTTTATCAAGCCGGGAATATCTGAAATAATGTGTCCAAAATATTCTCCAAGATTTGGTTCAAGAGTTGTGAACGGATAATCGCCTACTTTACCACGCGTATTTGCAAGTTCGTTCAAAATACTTGTCTTGCCAGAATTTGGAAGCCCTATTAGCCCAACATCGGCTATAAGCTCCACTTCTATATAAAAATCCGCTTCTTCGCCTAATTTACCTTTTGTAAATTCTTTAGGTCTCTGATTTATGGAACTTTTAAAATGTTCATTTCCATATCCGCCATTTCCGCCTTTAAGAAGAAGTATTTTTTCGCCTTCTTTATTCAAATATATTTTTTCACCAGTTTGTTTATTCGTAATTATAGAACCGATAGGAAGAAGTATTTCCAAATTCCGACCGCTCGCTCCATGAAGATTGTTATTTTTGCCATTCTCGGCATTTTCCGCGCAAAATTCTTTTTTATTGCGATATCGCGCCAATAAATTCAAATTGCGCGCGGAGACGGCAAATACATCTCCCCCTCTCCCGCCATCGCCGCCTGATGGTCCGCCAAATTCTTTATCTTTTTCGTGAAGCCAGCGAACAACGCCATCGCCGCCCTTACCCGCTTTTATATGTATTATCAATTCATCTATAAACATAAATTATATACCGATTTAAATTTATTATTTAACAATTATTCAAAATCTACAACATTGATTTTTTTATTTCTACGCGCCATGACACTTTTTATACTTTTTTCCTGAACCGCAAGGGCAAAGGTCGTTTCTGCCTATCTTTTCAGAAAGATGCGATATTGTTCGCGCCGCAGGAGACGCGCCGTCATTATCGCCCGCGGTTTTACCACCAATGATGCCGGCATCTTCGTGAATCTCTTTAAGCTTCCGAACTTCTTCAGAAAAAGAGCTGACAGCGACTCCTCCAATATTCGGCAAAAGTTTCAAAATATTATTATCAATCAATTCTTGCATATCTCTGAAAAGACGCAGTCCTTCTTTTTTATATTCTATAAGAGGGTCGCGCTGACCATAAGCGCGAAGATTCACACTGCCTCTCATATAATCCATCATTTCCAAATGCTCCACCCATAACATATCAATAACCTGAAGAAATAATCGTTTTACTCCGTTATAAAAATTATCTTCGCCGAGCTGATTTTTCTTTTCTTCAATTATTTTTTCTATTTTCTCATCTCCCGCGATAATCGCTTCAAGCTCCTCTTTTATAACTTCTTTGCTTCCCATAAGAATCTTATTCCTGCGTTCATATATTGCCGAGCGCTGCTGATTCATAACATTATCGTATTCAAGAATATGTTTGCGCGCGTCAAAATTAAACCCTTCAATTTTACTTTGCGCGTTTTCAAGCGATTTTGTTATGAGAGAATTTTGTATATGCTCGTCTTCAGGTATTCCAAACCGCCCCATCATTTTTTTTATTATGTCAGAAGCAAAAATTCTCATCAGTGAATCGTCAAGCGAAACAAAAAATTGCGTTTGACCTTCATCTCCCTGTCTGGCGCAACGACCACGAAGCTGATTGTCTATCCTTCGCGCTTCATGCCTCTCCGTGCCGAGCACGAATAATCCTCCGAGTTTTTTTACTTCTTCATACTCTTCTTTTGAAGACGGATTTCCGCCAAGCTTAATGTCAACGCCGCGGCCTGCCATATTTGTCGCAATCGTAACTCTGCCTTTTTTTCCGGCTTGAGCTATAACCTCGCCCTCTTGTTCATGTTTTTTAGCGTTTAGGATTTCATGCGGTATTCCTTCGCGTTTTAAATACGCGCTTAGAAGTTCGTTTTTCTCAATTGAAACGGTGCCTATAAGCGTCGGTTGTCCTTTTTTATGAAGTTCTTTAACCGCGCGCGCTATTGCCATAAATTTTCCTTTTTCTGTCTGAAATATCAGGTCGCCATTATCTATTCTTTTTGTCTGCACATTTGTCGGAATAGAAACAGTATGAAGTCCGTATACGCTATAAAATTCTTCCGAGCTTGTAAACGCTGTTCCTGTCATACCAGCGAGCTTGTCATACATTCTGAAATAATTTTGAAATGTTATTGATGCGAATGTTCTTGATTCTTTCTGTACCTTAACTCCTTCTTTTGCCTCAATCGCCTGATGAAGCCCTTCCGACCAACGCCTACCCGGCTGGAGCCGTCCCGTAAATTCGTCCACTATGACAATCTCGCCGTCTTTTACGACATAATCTTTGTCTTTTTCAAATAATGCTTTCGCGCGCGCGGCTGTTTCTAAATGATAAACATATTTTACGCCTTTCTCTGTATAGATATTTTTAACACCTAAAATTTTTTCAGCTTTCTCAATTCCTTCGTCCGTAAGCTGTATCGCTTTAAGTTTTTCATCCACTGTAAAATCTATTCCCGCTGTCATCTGACCGGCGATTGCGCTAAATTGCGAATAAAGATTTTCCGACTCCGCGGATGGAGCGGAAATAATAAGCGGTGTTCGCGCCTCGTCTATTAAAATAGAATCCACTTCATCAACTATTGCAAAGTTATATCCTCTTTGCCGCAATTGCGATTCATTATATTCAATATTGTCGCGAAGATAATCAAAACCAAATTCATTGTTTGTCCCGTATGTTATGTCGGCGGAATATGCTTCTTTTCTTGAAACGGGTCTTAAGAATTCGTGAATTACTTTAAAAGAACCCTGCTCGTCTCGTTTTTCATCAAGCTCTTTATGTTTCGGGTCGTATATAAAAGATTGTTCATGATTGATAATGCCGACAGTCAGTCCGAGAAAATCGTATATCTGTCCCATCCATACGGCATCTCGGCGGCAAAGATAATCGTTTACTGTAATAATGTGAACACCTTTGCCGTAGAGCGCGTTTAAATAAGCCGGCAGTGTCGCCACGAGAGTTTTCCCTTCTCCCGTTCTCATTTCAGCGATATTGCCTTGATGTAAAACAATACCTCCCATAAGCTGAACATCAAAATGCCTCTGTCCCAAAGTTCGTTTTGACACCTCCCTCACAATAGCGAATGCCTCCGGCAGAATATCATCTAAAGATTTGCCGTCATTTATAGATTCTTTTAATTTTATCGTTTTACGCGCGAGTTTTTCGTCTGAAAGTGATAATATTTCATTTTCATAAGCGTTTATTCGCGCGACAATTGGCTCTAATATTTTTAGAACTTTTTTATTTTCATCACCAAATAATTTTTTAAATGAAAACATAATGAGGATGTGAATTTAATACGCGAAAAAGTTGCTTTGATACAAAAACAAAATATATTCTACCATAAAATTCATAAAAAACCGACCCCATTTCGCAATATACGAAATGGGGTTATGGTTTTTCTCAACAAACTGAAACTATCGTCTGCGAGCTTTTTTCTTTGGAGCCGCTTTTCTTTTTGTTGTTCGTTTCTTTGTGGTCTTTTTTTTAGCGGCTGTTTTTCTTTTTTTTGTTGCCATATTTAATATATTAATTATTTGTAACAAAACAACAACAACTCCCGACCAATTTTCTTTTTAAAAATCAAAAAGAAAAAATAAAAACTGTTGTGTGTGTTTATATACATTATCAAACATAAAAAAGATTA
>PFAA01000024.1:22878-24319 GCA_002778715.1 Candidatus Campbellbacteria bacterium CG10_big_fil_rev_8_21_14_0_10_35_52 | reverse complement strand
TTTTTATTTTTGTTTTGTTAAAAATTTCTCGCGCAATTTTTTCAGAAAAATTTTTTACTTCTTTCGCGCTCGCGTCTCCATAATTTACAAACACCAGCGGCTGATTTTCAAAAATCCCAACATCTCCGTTTCTTATTCCTTTCAAACCAATACTGTCAATAAGCCCCGCGAGAGATATTTTTTTACAATTATTTCCGTTCTCAAATATATCTATTTTCGGATATTGTTCTTTCAAATTGACCGCTTCTTTATTGGAGATAATAGGATTTTTGAAGAAAGAACCGGCAGAGCCATATTTAACAAGATTTGGAAATTTTTTATTTCTTATGTCTCCTATCGCTTTTCTTACTTCTTCAAGAGTCGGCAATAAATTATTTTTATTTTCAAAATATATTTTTATATCCTTATATAAAAGATTCGGTCTTCCTTTTTTTAAGAGTTTGAAACGGACTTTTGTAATAATATAATTTTTTCCTTTTCTTTTTTTAAAAATACTATCTCTATAATCAAATTCGCATTCGTCTTTATTTAAAACAAAGGTCTCTAAAGTTTCCATGTCAAAGACATCAACGCTCTCTATCGCGTCTTTTATTTCTGCCCCATACGCGCCGATATTCCCCGCGACCGCGCCTCCGGCAGTTCCCGGAATATACGAGAGATTTTCTATTCCGTATAATCCGCTCTCAACAGACATTTTAATTATTTTGTCCCAACTCTCTCCCGCTCCAACAATAATAAAAATATTTTCCTCTTTTTTTTCAATTAAAATTTCTTCTAATTCAATTTTAATGACAAGTCCGTCAAATCCATAATCTGAAATTAAAACATTAGAACCGCCGCCTAAAATAAAAATTGGCAGTTCGTTTTGTTTTGCAAAACTAATTGCCTGTTTAAGTTCTTCCAATGATTTTATTTTATAAAAATAATTCGCTAATCCGCCGACTTTAAAAGTAGTAAAATTCTTAAGCGATATATTGCGTTCTATATTCATAGATACACTTGCGTAATTACGCCAAATTATGACCGGCGAGAGCGAGCTCCAACAAAAGTCTTATGTGAGTGCTGTCGCCGGTCGTAATTTGAAACAAGTATATATAGTATAATGCCTGTATTAGAAAACGCAAAGTTAAGCTACACGGATTTATAGATTGATTGCTGATTTTGACGGAGGTGCGACCTCCGTCAACACCTCCGTCAAATTGCTTATGCGCACCTTTTTTGGCATTCGCGCTTGCATTTTCAACAAAAATCTGCTATGCTAAAAAATGTGAGCGCCACGAGTGTGGTTCTAACAACGAAAGTCTATGAAAATACCGCCGTAAGGCGGTATTTTCATTTTTCATTTTTTGTTTTTTGTTTTTTGTTTTTTGTTTTCTTTGAAGATCTTGCAACATCGAGGTTTAACCTCGATGTTATCCGCATCGCTGTTGTCTATCTATTA
>PFAA01000024.1:20668-22859 GCA_002778715.1 Candidatus Campbellbacteria bacterium CG10_big_fil_rev_8_21_14_0_10_35_52 | reverse complement strand
CAGGTCAATTGATTTTTGTATTTCATCTATCGCTTTTTGTCTTTGTCCGATTTGCAAATATGCCGCGCCAAGCGACAAATGAAAATGCGCATTCTTTGGCTCTTTTTCAACCGCTATTTGCCATGATTTGACTACTTCATTAAATTTATTAGTTTTCACATAAGCATTTATAATTCTTGCGTCTGTCCTGTCTTGGTCTGAAATTGGACCGATTATTTCATTAATCCGCGTCTCTTTGCCGGCATAAATCGCGCCGACTCTATAAATAACTTCCGCCTCTTTGAAATCCGGCGCGAGATTGTATGTATTTTCAAAAACTTCAAACGCTTTTTCAAATTCGCCTTTGTTTAGATACGCCGTGCCTAATTCAAATTGTATTGTCTGTTTATTTGGAGAAAGTTCAACTGCTTTATTAAGATGCGGCGATGCTTTATCGTAAAAATTAAAATTATTCAAAAGCGAAGCGTAGAATATTCTAATACGCGCGTCATTAGGATTTTCTTCCACAAGTTTACTCATTTCTCTGTTTGCAAGTTCAAAAAATTTTGTCTGTGTTTCAATATCCGCGCCGCCGCTTCTCATACGAAGCGCTACGAGCGCCATCTGTTCTATCACCTCTTGCTTGCCGACTGTATTATATCCAAGAGCTTTCTCAAGATTTGCAATATTAATATCAAATGATGATTGCTGTGATATGCCTCTTATAAGCGCGCGGGCGGACAATACTCCTTTAATACTGAAAAAATACAAAGAAAATATCACAGCGATTATAATAAAAGACGCAAAAATTCTATTCATACCATTATCTTTGTTTTCATCTTCATCTAACGCTTCGTCTCCCGTATTGTCAGAATCCATCTTTATCTTTGAAAGCGCGTATATATAAGCGGCGATTGAAAAGAAAAGTATATAACTCATTATATTGTCAAAAACAAACATATTATGGAAAAAATATCCCGCCAAAAGCCCCGTGAAAATACTTTTCTCGGTAATAGAAAGACGCTCCTCCAAACGCCTCCACAGGTATAAAAGCATAAAAATCGGTATTGAGAAATACGCGAGAAAGCCCAATATGCCGCCAGCGACAAGCCAGTCAAAAAAGATATTATGAACTCTGTCAAACCACGGCTCCTGACTATAAAGCGACGGATTATAATATTTATTAAATACAAAATTAAAATTCTCCTGCCCCCAGCCGAGTATGGGCCTCTCTTTGACTCCTTTCAGCGCCATATTCCAAATTTTAAATCGCGTAGCGCCTTCTTTCAACGAAATTGACGACAGACGACCCAATACCTGATTGTCTTTTATAAATTGCGTATTTTTTGCGACAAAGAAAATTCCTGTAAGAGCTGTTATGACAATTAAAATCCCTACCGCTATTTTTCTAACTTGTTTATTTTGTTTTTCAAAAATAGAAATCAAAAGAGCGGAAAGCAACATTCCTCCGACAAGCCCGAGAAGAGCTCCCCTTGTCGCTGTAAAATATAAAATCACAAGCTGTAAAATTATAATAGCGCCGTAGACATATCTCATCCATAATCCTCCGCGCCACTTTACAAGCAAAAAGGCGGTTATAAAAATATGGAAAAGCATATAAATCGCCAGATAAGAAGCATTGCCGAATGTGCCGTCAAGACGGGCGCTACCTTGATTGATGGTGATTTTCCCGGCAAGTTGCAATATCCCATATATTCCTATTATGACGCTTACAACAACGGAAGTATTCCAAAACCTGTCCCAAAGTTTTTCAGTATTTAAGACAATTCCGACAACTACAAAATATCCCGCCAAATGAATAAGCGAGATTAGGCCCTCCATCCGTTCAAAATTTGACCAAAAACTTTTGAAAGGATTTGCTCCGAAAATATCCGCAAGCGCGATAATACCGACAAAAGACAATACCGACACTAAAAGCCAAGAAAACTTCGGACGATACGCTTTATCAAACAACGCCAAAATCGCCCAGCCGCCTAAAAGCAATTCAACCAATATGCGAAATATAAAATTCTTTCCGGTAATAAAAGGAAAAAACATCTTTCCTGATATAATAAGAGCTATAAATGGAATAATAAAAATTCCAGTCAATAAAAAATATCTTAATATTTTATTCATTTTATCTTGTTTTTGTTTTGATGATTATACTATGATAATAATTTATAATCCAGTATTATTATAAAAATGCAAAAAA
>PFAA01000024.1:20176-20648 GCA_002778715.1 Candidatus Campbellbacteria bacterium CG10_big_fil_rev_8_21_14_0_10_35_52 | reverse complement strand
TAGAACAGATATGGTCTATATCGCTAAAGGCGGTTTTTGGCTCACATTCGGTCAATCTATTACCAGCATTCTTTCTTTAATTTTAATAACTAATGTATTTTTCCAAGAATTTTTATATAAGCCGTATATAAAACCGATTATAACTTGATACTGATTGACACCTTTTGATACTTCTGTATAATAAAAAAATGGATATGGAAATTAAAACAAATTCAATATACACTACCACGGAGACTATGAACATATTAAAAATCAGCAACAGCACGATAAAAAGATTTTTAAAAAACAGAGTCATAAGAGCAAATAAAATTGGCGGGCAATATAGGATTTTGGGCAAAGAAATTTTACGTTTAGTCTCCCCCGAAGTTGAAAAAGAAGCGGTAAAATCTTATATAAACTTAAAAAGAAAAGTCGTGAATAAATTAAACAAATGGTAGAAATAAGTTGAAAGTCAATAAAGTCGTAAAGTCTA
>PFAA01000024.1:19272-20128 GCA_002778715.1 Candidatus Campbellbacteria bacterium CG10_big_fil_rev_8_21_14_0_10_35_52 | reverse complement strand
AGCAGTTTTAATACCGAAAGGATCGATCATCTCTATCAAGATCCGCACGAAACAAAGAAAAAACTATTTCTCCACTACGGCGACCTCACCGACTCTACCAATCTCATCCGCATTATTAAAGAAGTGCAACCGGATGAAATATACAATCTTGCCGCGCAAAGCCATGTGAAGGTGTCTTTTGAGACGCCTGAATACACGGGAAACTCCGACGGATTAGGTACTCTGAGAATACTTGAAGCCATTCGTCTGCTCGGCCTTGAGAAGAAAACAAAATTCTATCAGGCGTCCACTTCAGAGATGTTTGGCGCCACTCCCCCGCCACAAAACGAGGAGACTCCTTTTTATCCTCGCAGTCCGTACGGCGCGGCTAAGCTCTATGCGTACTGGATAACAAAAAACTATCGCGAGGCATACGGTATGTTTGCTGTTTCAGGAATTCTTTTCAATCACGAATCGCCACGCCGCGGTGAAACATTCGTTACCAAAAAGATCACTCGCGCGGCGGCGAGGATACACTTAGGACTACAGGAAAAACTATATTTGGGAAACCTTAACACAAAGAGAGATTGGGGGCACGCAAAAGATTATGTGGAAGCAATGTATCTTATGCTTCAAGTAGATACACCTGAAGATTATGTCATTGCAACAGGCAAACAATTTTCCGTGCGGGAGTTTTGTGAAGCGGTCTTCACAGAGCTCGGTATTGAAATAATATGGCAAGGGAAAGAAGTGGACGAAAAAGGCGTTGATAAGAAAACGGGAAAGGTCGTTGTTGAGGTTGACCCGCACTATTTCCGACCTACCGAGGTTGAATCACTTCTTGGCGACCCGGCTAAAGCAAAAGAAAAACTCGGCT
>PFAA01000024.1:18680-19253 GCA_002778715.1 Candidatus Campbellbacteria bacterium CG10_big_fil_rev_8_21_14_0_10_35_52 | reverse complement strand
AGATGTTCACCTGAAGGAAGGCGGATTTAAAACGAAACAGCGCCATGAATAATATAAATATATAAATATGAACAAGGATTCTAAAATTTATGTTGCTGGACACAAGGGACTTGTAGGGTCTGCCATCGTGCGAGCACTGCAAGGACAGGGCTATAACAACCTCGTCTTAAAGACACATCAAGAGCTTGAGCTCCTTGATCAATCGGCGGTAAAAAAATTTTTTGAGCAAGAAAAACCCGAATATGTTTTTCTTGCCGCGGCAAAGGTTGGGGGGATTATGGCAAACAAGACATTCCCTGCCGATTTTATTTACAAAAATTTAGTTATTCAAACAAATATCATTCATAATGCTTATTTAAACAAAGTAAAAAAATTATTATTTCTGGGAAGTTCTTGTATCTATCCGAAATTAGCACCTCAACCATTAAAAGAAAAGTATTTGCTTACAGGCGACCTAGAACCGACCAATAAACCTTATTCTTTGGCAAAGATTGCTGGAATAGTTATGTGCCAATCATATAATGAGCAATATGGCACGAACTTTATTTCTCTTATGCCCACTAATCTCTATGG
>PFAA01000024.1:0-18635 GCA_002778715.1 Candidatus Campbellbacteria bacterium CG10_big_fil_rev_8_21_14_0_10_35_52 | reverse complement strand
ATTACCATGACTCTGCTATTATAAATGTCGGCACGGGAGAAGATGTAACTATAAAAGAGCTCGCGGAAAAGGTCAGAGTTGTAGTTGGATATGAAGGCGAAATTGTTTGGGACACCACCAAACCCGACGGTACGCCAAAGAAACTCCTTGATGTCAGTAAACTTCATACACTTGGGTGGAAACATACAATCCAGCTTGATTACGGTATCGCCACAACCTATACATGGTACAAAGAAAATCATGAGTAAAACTACCAAACTCATTGATTGCGTAACTTGCAAGAAAATCTATGATTCTAACTTAAGACAATTATGAAACTTCCCTCTTTTTTTATTTCATTAGGAACCATACGGTCAATAATTCGGATATTCCCACGCGCATTTCACGGATATTCTTTCCGCATATTTATACTTGCATTTCTTGGATTTTTTACCGGACTTCTTGAGGGCATCGGGATTACCATGCTCATTCCTCTTTTTAACTTTTTCGATGGAAGCGAGCGCCAGCCGATAGATTTTATATCGCAAGCAATTGAACGATTTTTCACATTTACGCACCTGTCATTCACTCTCCCTGTAGTGCTTCTCTTTATTGTTTTTCTATTTTTCCTAAAATTCATAGCTTCAACACTTTATGCCTATATCGCAACCAGAATCCAAACCGGGTATGAAAGAAAAACAATGGATCGGCTTTTAAAGGCTACGCTCGCAGCGGACTGGCCCTATTTGTTGAAACAAAAACTTGGACGATTGGAAACACTCATTAAAATTGATTCCCGAAATAGTGGTGGGATGCTACAGTCAGTGTCCATGTTCATTATGCTTTGCGCATCCTTATTGGCATACATTCTCGTTGCGGTAAACATTTCCAAAACAATGACGCTCGTGGCTTTTATTTTCGGTGGCATAGTAATTATACTCTACAAGCCGCTCTTTTCTTTTGCGCGTTCTTTGGCGAATCAAATATCACAAATGAATGTTTCAATTGCGCACCATATAAACGAAAGTATCGTGGGAATGAAGACAATAAAAGCGCTTGGCACCGAAAGGCAGGTGTCCTCTCTCGGAGAACAATTTTTTGATCACATGAGAATTTTTCAATTACGACTCACTATATTAAGAAAAATATCCACGGAATCAATACAGCCCCTTGGCGTTATATTCATAACCGCAATCATCGCATTCGCTTTCTATAGAACATCATATAATCTCGGTGCACTCGCCGCCCTCATTTATCTCATAAACAGAATCTTTCAATATACGCAAAGCATCCAAAGCGTGCTCCATGATGCAAGTAGCACTCTTCCCTACGTGGAAAACGTAACTTCTTACCTTGAAGAGGCGGAGAGAGCCAAAGAAGCCCGCTATACGCGAGGAGATAGACAGTTTCACTTCAATAATGACCTCGCATTCAATTCGGTTTCATTTTCATATCCAAACGAACGAGAAGCGCTTCGTTCGGTTTCGTTTAGCATAAAAAAAGGAGAATTGGTTGGTTTCATCGGTCCATCAGGAGCCGGCAAAACAACAATCTTTGACCTTTTGCTCCGCTTCCTCCAACCGACAGCCGGAGAAATTTCTATTGACGGAAAAGATATTTACTCAATCAATATTTCGGACTGGCGCAGGAATATATCTTATGTCTCACAAGACGTTTTCATTTTAAATGATACCGTATTAAATAATATTAAATTCTTTGACGAATCCGTAACTAAGGATGATGCGGAGGTGGCCGCCAAAATGGCACAAATACACGATTTTATTGACACTCTTCCAGAAAAATATGATACAATAGTAGGAGAAAGAGGGGGGTTTCTTTCTGCCGGACAAAGACAGCGCGTCGCTCTTGCTCGTGCCCTTGCCCGTAAGCCAAAGATTCTTTTACTGGACGAAGCAACAAGCGCATTAGACAATAAGTCTGAGAAAAAAACTCAAGAAGCCATAGATGGCCTAAAGGGAGAAATCACAATATTAGTTATCGCACACCGCCTCTCAACGGTATTAAGCGCAGACAAACTACTTGTACTGGAAGAAGGTAAAATAACCGAAGAAGGCAAGCCGCGCGAATTACTCAAAAACAAAGATACATATTTCTACAAGGTTTATAATTTAAGGCAATAGATTCAATTAACTTACTTTATGAAAGTATTTAACTGGGGAATAAAAGTTTCAAAGGAGGATCCTATGCAACAGTACGATTTTTGTCGCTTTGAAAACATGTGCGGTGATTTTTATCTTATAGAAGCGCGTTTTAAATTTTCATTACTTGAAGAAATTAAAAACAAAAAAATAGTATACATGAACTTCGAAGAACCAAATCGATTTATGTCTCCCGATTCCGCATTCCGAGGAGATGAATATGATTCTTATTTCTATAAAATATTTACTTGCTGTCCCTATACCGCAGAATGGCTCAATAAACAACGGGACGCGAATCGAAGAGAAGTTGTTTATATACCAATTAACGAAGAAAAAATCCCACCAAAGGCTGAAAAGAAATACGATATTATTTATGTTGGAAACATTAATTCTCGAGAACTGGCAAAAAATATTAAAACTATCAGCAAGTTCAATTATCGACTCATTGCGAGATCGCACAATATTGGAATTTTGAGCTTGCTTAAATACAAAATATTCAAATCTTACAAGAAAAATAAGTACATTACCGACCACGAGGTCAGCTATAAAGAAAAGATGCATCTTCTTTCAGAATCAAAAATCGCCCTTGTTCATGGGCTTTTATGGTGCAATGGAAAGACACTTCGCGCAGCATGGAATACGCCAGGAATAGAAGAACATGGCGCGTTTACACTCATTCCCAAAAAGACATGGTATAACTATCTTTTGAGTTTTGTATCCAATAAAGAGCATCTTGTTCCTCAATTAAAAACTCGCTTCGCAGAAGCAGCTACATCGCGTGCCTTAATGCTCTGCAGAAAAGACCCCTTTAATATTATTGAGCGATACTATGTTCCCGATAAAGAATTCGTCTATTACGAAGAAGAAAAATTAGAAGAAAAAATAAATGAGATATTAGCAAATTGGGGAAAATATGAACTGATAGTTGAAAATGCGTACAATCGAACAATAAAAGAGTATACTACACAAGCATTTTTTGAAAAATATTTAAAAAATTTATAAAAACCATGATCCCTCTGATGAAAAATGTATTCATGCACGAGCATGAAACAAAAAAAGCACTCGCTGATTTTATTATAAAGACAGGGCGCCTAAGTATGGATGTTAAATGCAAAGAATTTGAGCAAGCATTTGCAAAAAAGCAGGGCTCAAAACATGCGATTCTTTTCAACTCAGGAGGAAGCGCAAACCTTGCAATGATTCAGGCGGCAAAAAATCTTGGCTTATTAAAAGACGGAGACCTCGTAGGGTTCTCTGCTCTCACTTGGTCTACAAATGTGATGCCAATAATACAACTCGGCATGAATCCTGTGGCGATCGACTGTGACACAACCACTCTCAATTCAATGTCTACACAGCTTCTTTCTACGCTCAAAGAACATGATATGCGCGCCTTCTTTATTACAAATGCGCTTGGATTTGCAGGAGACCTCGCAGAAATAAAAAAAATGTGTACAGAGCGCGACATTTTGCTTCTTGAAGATAACTGCGAATCACTCGGGACAGAGCTACCTGAGGGAAAAACTGGTAACTTTGGCTTAGTATCCAGTTTTTCATTTTATGTAGCCCATCATATGTCCACTATTGAAGGGGGGATGGTGTGCACCGACAATGACAACTTTGCGAAGATGCTTCGTATTGTTAGAGCAAACGGGTGGGATAGAAACCTGGAACCGCACCAGCAAAAGAAGCTCCGCGAAGAACACAATGTTGAGTCTGAATTTCACTCAAAATATCTATTCTATGATCTTGGTTTTAATCTTCGCCCAACTGAAATAACTGGCTTCCTAGGTCTCTGCCAGCTTAAGTCATTAGACGAAGGGCTAAGGAAGAGAGAAGAAAACCACATTCGCCTTGAAAAGGTGCTTCTTAAAAATCCTGATTTTATCGCTCTAGACCGAAGTCATGTAAAAACATTTTCACCTTTTGCTTTTGTTATTATATGCAAAACACCTAAGCTAAGAAAAAAGTACCTGAAACGATTTATGGATGCGGAAGTAGAGGTCCGCCCCGTAATTGCTGGGAATATGCAGAGGCAACCATTCTATAAAAAATATGCTCACAAAATAGTTGCTCTGCCAGGAGCAGACCTCCTGCACAACAATGGCTTCTATTGCGGAAATTATCCAGAACTAACAGATGAGGATTTGGAAACTATTTCTAATTGCCTACGCAAGGACTAATTATGATAATTGTAAAACTGGCAGGAGGGCTTAGAAATCAATTATTTCAATACGCATTTGCGCGAGAAATCTCCTCACGCATGAAAACAAATTTTAAATTGGATGCAACCCCTTTTGACATCTACTACAAACATCATAAATACTCTCTAAGCAACTTCAACATAAAACAATCCTTCGCAAAAGATTCGGATTTTTTGGATTTGTATGGGTAAGAAAACATAATAAAATTTTTGAGGTTTTCTATAGATATCTCCGTCTTAAAAGCAAGATAATGCCGTTTTATTATCTAGAACAAATGTTTCATTTTGATTCTTCTGTTTTTTTAAAAAATGGAACCTACTTTGATGGATTCTACCAAACAGAAAAATACTTTAAGGAAATTAGAGGAGAGCTTCTTAAAGAATTAACTATTAATAAGCCATTATCAAATTATAGCCAAAATATCCTTGGAAAAATAAAGGAGGTCTCGGCCGTTTCAATACATGTAAGGCGTGCCGACTATATTACCGGCAGTACTTTTGCGAGGCGCCCCCATTATCCACGGTACATGCTCTATGGATTACTACAAGACTGCAATAGACTACATAACTGAGCACGAGCAAACCTCGCATTTTTTCATATTTTCAGATGATTACGATTGGTCGGTCGAGAATTTTAAATTTTTAAATTACCCTGTCACTTGCGTGAAGAATAGTGCTGAAAAAAACTACGAGGATTTATTCCTTATGTCCAACTGTAAACATAACATCATCGCCAACAGTACCTTCAGATGATGGGGGGCTTGGCTCAATAAAAACAATGGTAAAATTGTTATAGCACCAAGCCGATGGTTTAACAATGTTAAATCAAGCATAGATACGAAAGATATTATTCCCGAAACCTGGATAAAATTTAATTTTATAAAAAAGAACCCATACGATTTTCACCGTCTGGGTCCATTTGCTAAATCACTTCCCTAGTTATGTCAGTGTTGCGGAAACTTCCACCTTTTCTTCCATACCAGACAACTTCTCTTGCAAAGGTTTCAAGATTCCCGCTATACGCCTTTTCCGCTTTAATCATAAGCTTTGAAGGAATACGCGAAACTGTCATACCATCATTAAGACTACTGAAATACCCGTGGAGGTCATACTCGAGTTCTATCGTGTATTCAGCAGTGTATGGATCTCTAACCACTGCAGATTGATACCGCACAACATCATCAAGGAGAATGTCGTTAATTATCTTACCGGAATCTGCAACCAAAATCTCGATAAACAATCTTATTTCCCAATAAAACTTATTCTTGTCGGTTACAAGAGAGAGGAAGCTCGCTTCTTCAAGTGGCCAATAAATATTACCAAATCGAGGCAAAGCCAAATCAATCCGCCCACCGTTGATTGAACGAGCTATGATACCCCTTACAAGAGCGACTTCTTTGCCAATTAAAGTTTCCTCATCGATACTGAAATACTTAATCAGTTTCTCGTAGAAATCGCTATACCCCGCCCCAAAATGTTTCCTGAACAGAATAGCGATATACTGCGTGAGACCAAGACAATGAAAGGTCTGCACTATCCAATAAAACAAATATGTGCGCTGCCAATCCGTGTTCGACATCGATGAAGTCTCTACGATAATATTTTCGTACTCAACGATCTCTTCTGTCTCAGATACAGAAGTACTGTGGCTAAGTAATATAGGCATACGAACTGACTTGATGCCGTTCTGCTTCGAGTACTGCGGGTTGTTCATTTCTGAGTTTGGAAGCATGGTACAGACATAAACATACAAATTAACGGCATCTGCTTGTGCATCAAGAAGGGTGTCTATGCCTCGCTTCGAAGACTCGTATGTTTCACCAGGCATTCCAAGGATAAGCTCTGTGTAGGTTGCAATACCCGCGCCACTGTACTTGTCCATCAATTTGGAGAATTTTTGTATCTTTATATTCTTCCTTTTGACAGTTTCCAGTGTCGTCTCGTCCATACTTTGAAATGACAGAGTTGCCCCTTTGTTCATCCCTGCGTCTGATAAAAGTTTTGTGATTTCGAAAATTCTATCGTTACTATTTTTTGCCGTACACATACGAAACTTCTGAGGGTATCCGTCATACTTTGCACGAGCTTCCAGCATTCTGACAGTATGAGCATAATCAAGAGCTGACATTCCGTAGTTTGCGTCACAATTAAATATATACTCAACTTTATTTCCGCCAAACCACTCGAACTCATCCAAAATACGCTGTTCATTCATACGGACCACCTTTTTGTATGAATCCCCTCCCCAGTCACAATAAGTGCACGCATAGGGACAACCTCTCGTAGTTTCTTGACTTGCATTCAAGACAAACGATCTGCCTAACAGAAAATCAAATATACCTGAAGTGTACGGAGATGGCAATACTGACAAATCCATAATTCGAACACTTGGTGCCGTTTTCACAGCACGAGTATCTTCTACTCGGATACTCAACCCTGCTATCTTTCTGTAGTCAGGATGTGAACAAAGTGATTCGAGGAGAATCTCAGTAAAAGCAAGCTCTCCTTCATTATGCACCAAGATATCCACATATGGATGTTCCACAAAAAAATTTTTTGAATCATTCGGCACTTGTGCACCACCAAACACAATGAGACAATCCGGGAACGCATTCCGTACAGCTTTTGCCAAGCTCTCGTTGTAGCGCCAATTCCAGAGATAGCAGGAGAAACCAACTACAGCAGGTTCTTCCATGCCCTTAACAACTTCAACCGGATCTTTTCGCAAAAAAAGAGGTCTCTGAAACTGAAAACTCTTCTTTATCTCAGAAATGGTTTCAGCGTATGCCTGAATTGACCCTACCGAATATGGAACAAAAATATTACTTCCATATTGGTAGTTAACCTGAACCATTGCGATACTCTGTTTTCTTTTCATGTTTATTCTTTATCCTTTCTTTTATTTTATTGTCAAAAAAACTAAAATCTCCCCCATATATTTATATAACAAAAAGGTGGGGTAAGTCAATAAAAAGATTTGTGAGTGTGCTTTTTACCATATAATTGCTAATATATAAATATAGTTAAAATACAATTTATTTATGTGTGGAATATTTGGCATTATCGGAGAAAAAACAAAAAGTTATACGGATGAAAGTTTAAAATCCGCGCTAAATTCCCTGTCCAAAAGAGGACCTGACGACAGCGGAATCTTAAAATTTAATAAATGCGTATTGAGCCAGACACGGCTTTCCATTGTTGATATTTCCGGCGGACATCAGCCAATGAAAGATAATGAAAAAAATATTGCCATAACTTTCAACGGCGAAATATACAACTACCGCGAACTAAAAAAAGAGCTGGAATCAAAAAGGTATAATTTTTCAACAAATTCAGACACTGAAGTTATTCTAAAATCATACATTGAATACGAGCATAAATGCTTGGATTATTTTGACGGAATGTTTGCCTTCGCGATTTGGGACGAAGACGCGCAATCGCTTTTCTTGGCGCGCGATCGTTTTGGAAAAAAACCCCTCTATTACGCGTTTGATAATTCAGGATCTTTGTATATCGCTTCCGAAATAAAAGCCCTTCTTGCGGCTGGCATTCGTGGCGAGATTGATTATGAAGCGATTGATAATTATTTGACGCTTATGTACATACCTCCATGGAAGAGCGTCTATAAAAATATTTTCACGCTTCCGCCGGCGCATTCGGCTATATTTTCAAATGGAAAACTCACCATAACGAAATATTGGTCCCTCTCTGACAAGCCGATAAGCGTCTCTTACGAAGAAGCTAAGCAAACCATCAAAGAACTATTTGAAGCATCCGTCAAAAAGCGAATGGTTGCCGATGTGGAGATTGGCGCGCTTCTATCCGGAGGCGTAGACTCAACCCTTGTCTGCGCGTACGCGCAAAAATTTTCCAGCCATCCACTGAAAACATTTTCCGTCGGTTATGAAGGTTACATCAACGAACTCCCCTATGCCGAAGAGGCGTCTAAAAAAATTAGCACGGACCACCACACCCTACAAGCAAGAAGCGATCTCACGCATGAGCTAGAAAAGGTTATTGAATATATGGATGAACCGCACGCCGATTCATCAAATTTTCCACAACACCTCGTCTCACAATTAGCCGCCTCAAAAGTAAAGGTGGCGCTTTCGGGAGATGGAGCAGACGAACTCTTTATGGGCTATGGTTGGTATTGGAAGTATTGGAACACCAGAAAAATCGTCCGACTCAAAAACGCTCTATTTTCCAACCCCTTCAAAGAATATATAAAATTTATTTCTATCTTCAGCACAAGCGAAAGGCAAAACCTTTGGAAAAATTTGGATGTTGTAAATGAAGACATTATTAGCAATGCCTTAAAGAACCTTAGAAATAATGGGGTTCAAAAAATAAATCTTTTTGACCTTACCACATATCTTCCGGGGCTACTCTTAACTAAAGTAGATCGCACAAGCATGATGCATTCACTGGAAGTCCGCTCCCCCTTTCTCGATTACCAACTTGCCGAATACGTGTACAATCTTCCAATGAAATACAAAATGGATAAAAAAAGCGGAAAAATAATTTTGAAAGATATTTTAAGTGAAATAATGCCTAAAGAATTCGTCTACAGACGCAAACAAGGATTTGGTGCGCCAATAGTGGCATGGCTGAAAACAAAAAGAATGCGAGAGTTTGTGTATGAAAAACTTGGGAATGACGCGCGCATTTATGAATTTCTTAAAAAATCGGAGGTGCAAAGATATATATCAGAGTTTTACGAAAAAGATAACGTAACCGCACAGCAAAAAATCTGGTCTCTTTTATGTCTGGAATTGTGGTTTCAAAAACATCAAAAGTAATCTTTCTATGAATTTTCTTAAAAAAACATATTGGGCATATAGAAATAAAATCACCAATAAACTTTGGGGTACCGCCTATGTACCAGCAAAAGGAAAAAGGAGAGGTTCCGTTCTTATTTCCTATATTACAGAACCGTTTACGCTTGCTCCATGGGAAAAATTTTCTAACTTTCACACAATGTACTGGGAATGTAAAGAAATTGCCTTGCTCTTTAGCGAAAGGGGCTATGAATGTGATATTATTAACACTAAAGACGGTAAATTTATACCTAAAAAGCCATATTTAGTTTGTATTGATGCAGAAAATGATCTTGAAAGATTAGCAAAATATCTCCCCAAAAACTGCAAAAAAGTGCTTCATATATTAATAATGCATTGGGATGCGTATAACAAAGCAGAGGAAAAAAGAATTAATGCAATAGAAAAAAGACATGGAGTTAGACTACTCCCCAGAAGGAAAATGAAGTCGTCAAGAAATGCGGAGCTTGCCGATTATCTTGAAGGATTTGGGAATAAAACAATATTTAAGACTTTTGAACAATTTAAAAAACCAATATTTTTTATTCCTATTTCAGCTGTTATGCAGTTTGATTTTCCAAAAAAAAAGAACTGGGATAAGGCACTTAAACATTTTCTCTGGATTGGCGGTGGCGGTGCGGTGCTCAAAGGGCTTGATATTGCTCTCGAGGCTTTCGTCATAATGCCCGACCTTCACCTTCATGTGTGCGGACCTGTCCACGCCGAAAAAGACTTCGTCGAAGCCTACAAGAAAGAGCTTGAAGAAACACCGAACATCCACACTTACGGCCGGATAGATATCGGAAGCAAACAGTTTGCTGACATTGTCGATAAATGCTCCGCGCTCGTCTATCCATCAGGCGGTGAAGGTTCATCCGGAGCGGTGGTTCAAGCGATACATGCGGGACTCGTGCCTATTATCACCCATGAGACAGGTATCCAGGAAGATTCCGGATACATCGCACTCGAAAATCCAACACCTGCTTCAATCGCTAAAACGGTACGAGATTTTTCAGATATCCCTATAGAAAAAGTGAGGGAAAAATCCTATTTGATATGGAAGTATGCGAGAGACCACTATACAAGAAAAACTTTTTCTGCCGCGTATGCGCGTTTTATCGATGAAATCTTAAAGTTAAAATAAAGATATGAATACCAACAAACCCCTCATCAGTGTTATTGTCCCCGTCTACAACTGCGAAAACACAATTTCCGTCGCAATTGATTCGATATTAAACCAAACTTATAAAAATATTGAGATTATCGTCGTTGATGATAGAAGCAATGACGGTACGAAAGAAGTTGTAAGAAAAATAGCGAGCATCCACAATAATGTGAAATTAGTAGAATCAGAAGAAAACGATCCAAATCGTTTTGACGCAAAACTCAATCGGAATATCAATGCCGGCTATTCTGCGAGAAATACCGGATTCAAATACGTGCACGGCGAATATATTACATTTCAAGATGCCGACGACGCGTCGCTTTTAAATCGCATAGAAATACAATATGAATTACTGAAAAAATACAACGCTTGCCACATAACTACGGATTGGATTCAATTTAATGAAAAGCGCGCGGGGAAAAAATTTGACATTGAAACATTCAAGTATGAGAATACAGTGGAAATGCTTGGCCCAGAAGAAATTTTTGATCTCTCACAAAAAACGCAGGGAGTAGGTATAAAAATTTTAGGGAAATATCATTCAATGGTTCCTTTTCGCATCAAGAGAGCAAGAGTAATTAATAAATTGTTTTTCGGATCAGTACAACCATATCCCGGCATAACCGGCATTCCCCTATTTAAAAAAATAGTGATTAAAAAAGTGCGATTTAGAAAGCTCACACAAAGAATATGGCCTTCTTTTATGGGGAGGGGGGTCGATCGCGACTTTAATTTTCAAGTCGCCGAAACATTCAAAAATAGTTACGTGTTTTTTATTCCCCTCTACCTCTGGCGAGTAAAAAATGAAAATCCGAGATATGAAGGAAAAAATATTGATGAGTTTATAATCTAAAAATTTTTTTAATTTTCCGCCCCGCAGAATCCTTAAGGGCATCAATAGCAACCCACCCGGAAATTTGCGGACGCACCCATTCTGAAAACCATTCAGGCAGGTGGGGGTACTTTTCCTCTATTTTTCTGTGGGAATCGTTTGAACGGCACATTCCTTCAATAAGCGACATATCTTTACCGTTATCTTTATGCCAACGACAAAAAGCATGTGAATCCTTCGGCAAACAATGTCCGCCAAAAGATCTTCCGTAACGCAAATAACTTTTTTCTTCAAAAAAGAAATTAATTATTTTCTCGTTTTTAGCCAATTTTTCTTTATTTGTTGGCAAGGATATTGCATTGCCGAATTCGTTAACAAAAGTGATTCGCAGGGCATTCCATATATTAGAAAGATATTTTAAATACGATGCTTCTTCCGGCGTTCCCTCAAAAACCTTGACCGCAGATCTTCTCCACACGGAAAAAAAGTTCGGTTCATTTTTTAAAATATTTTTTTTGCCAAGAATAAAATAATGTGGTTTCATGCATTCCTCAACTGCTTTTTTTTCGTGCAAAAATTCCGGAACATAAAAATCAAATTTGAGAGATTTTAGATATTCAGGCAAAACTGTAGAACGAAGGACTATTCCGCCTTTAGTATTTTTTATGGAATCGAGCGCGCTTCTAATGGCAGAAACATCTTGCTCCCCCTCCATCGATACCTTATCTCCCACACACAATAAATACCAAGTATTGGAACTATCTTTTTCCAAAATACTTGAAAGTGGTTTTATGGCTTTATACGCTTCACCATATTTATCCTTATAGCGTAATTTGGGCTTATCTATATCGTAATAATAAACTTTATAACCAGCCTCCCTGAACGAAAGAGCGTTGGCCTGACCAACCCAGCCATATCCAACAACCACGATTATTTCTTTAGATAAGAAATTCATAATTTGCAAATTTAAAATATACTGTATAATATCATTTTATATTAAACATAATCAAGTTGAATTTGTAAATATAACTAAAATGCTATACTTAAAGTTACTAACTTTATGAACCAAACTATCAAAAGAGTAAAAAATATGGGTGTTGTACCACTATCGAAGTGGATACCGAATGTACTCTTTCAGACAATTCAAAAAAATACCCCCATTCCTTGTGTTGATCTCCTTCCAGTAAGGAAAGCAAAAAATGGAAAATTTGAAATGCTTCTTATTAAACGGAAAATATATCCAGAAGAAGGTAAGTGGGGGCTGGTAGGCGGGCGAATATTGAAAGACGAGCTTACTAAAGAAACTATCAAGCGCCAAGCTACAGAAGAATTTGGGGTGTCGGTAAAAATTCTCCCGCCATGGACCGAAATTACCCCATTTGCTGTCTTTAACGACCCTGTATCAGACAAACAAAAACACTTCGTAGTACTCACCTTTTTAGTAATTATTACTAAAGGTAAGATAAAAGAAAGCGGACTAGAATGGAGTATTGCTCAGTGGTTTCCTATGAATAATCTTCCGAGTCCATTTTCTTTTCATCACAAGAAGGTGCTTGCAGTTCTAGCTAAATATATAAATAAAAACCCATTATCTTTGTAACACCATGAAAAAAATTCTTATTACTGGAGGGGCCGGATTTGTCGGATATCATCTAGCTAAACGCTTGACTGAACAAAATCAAGAAGTAGTCATCGCAGATAATTTTTTCAAAGGCCGAATGGATTCAGATCTTAAAAAATTAATAAAAGAAAATGGTGTTAAATCAATCAAACTTGATTTAACTAAAAAATCGTCATGGGACGAAGTGGGTAGTGGATATGATTATATATATCACTTAGCGGGAGTAAACGGAACAAAACTATTTTATGAAATACCAGAAGAGGTACTCAGAATCGGCATAGAAAGTACACTATATGCTTTGGAGTGGTTCCGAACAAAAAATAATAAAAAAAATTCTAAAATTCTTTATACATCATCAAATGAAGCTTACGCCGGAGCACTAGAGTCTTTTGGTCAATTACCAGTCCCAACACCAGAAAATGTTCCATTAGTAATTTCTGACACATACAATCCACGATGGTCTTACGCTGGTCAAAAATTGATTGGTGAACTTCTTTTCATACACTATTCAAAAGCATACAACTTTAGAATGAGTATTGTTCGTCCTCACAATTTCTACGGACCAAGAGCAGGCTATCACCATGTAATACCAGAAATGATTGAGCGGATTGAAAAAAAAACTAATCCTTTCCCAATTTTCGGTACTGATGACACACGTTCTTTCTGCTTTATAGACGATGCTGTGGAAGCTATACAAATGGTCATGGAGTCTGAAAAAACTGACGGCGGAACTTACCACATTGGCACATGTGTTGAAACAGTCATTAAAGACTTAGTAGAAAAAATTTTTTTACTGATGGACTGGCACCCAGAAAAAATTGATATAAAAAATTCCCCAGAGGGTAGCGTTAAGCGTCGATTACCTGATGTATCAAAGATAAAGAAAGATACTGGATGGGAAGCAAAAATATCACTAGAGGAGGGTCTCAAAAAGACCATCTCATGGTATTTGGAAAACCCAAAACCTGAGAAATAAAAATATGTCGAAAATTCTAATAACTGGGGGAACAGGATTTGTTGGCTACTATCTTGCAAAATATTTAGTGGCTCAAAATAACAAAGTAGTACTAGTAGATAAAATTACACCAATTAATAAAGATGAGGAATTTAAATATTTGCTTTCGTCCCCAAATATAAAAATAATTGAAGCTGACTTAACTAAAGAAGATATGTGGGAGAAAGTTGGAGATGGGTACGATTTTGTTTACCACTTAATAAGCATAAACGGATTTAAACAATTCAAAGAAATTCCGCATGAGGTACTGCGCGTTGGTATTATGTCTACACTCAATGCCCTAAATTGGTTTAAGGAAAAAAATAACAAACCAGGAGCCAAAATTCTATATACATCATCAAATGAGGTATATACGGGGGCACTAGAAGCATTTAAAAAACTACCTGTACCCACACCAGAAAATGTCCCCGGGGTTGTTGTAGATACCCACGACCCACGTTTTTCATATGGTGGACATAAACTTATATGCGAAATGTTCTTTATTTATTACTCAAAAGCATACAACTTACGTATGGTTATTGTTAGACCTCACTATATTTACGGGCCACGTGCTGGATATGAACCAATGATTCCAAAAATTATTGAGCGAATAAAAAATAAAACGGAACCATTTCCTATTATGGGTGGAGATGACAGTCGTTCTTACTGCTATATTGACGACATGATAAATGGGATGGTTATAGCTATGGAATCTCAAAAAACGGATGGTGGGACATACAACATTGGTTCCAGTGAGAAAATTACAATAAAAGGGTTAAATAAAAAAATATTTAATATTATGGGGTGGCATCCTAATAAAATAGAGTCCAAAGATTCTCCAGACGGAAAAGTAAGTCACTTTCTGCCTGATGTTTCTAAATTAGAAAATGCCACTGGATGGAAAACAAAAACTAGTCTGAATAACGGATTAGAGAAAACTATTGAGTGGTATATAAATAATCCAAAAAATATTTAATTTTCTGTTATTTAACAATCTTAGGTTTTGGAAGTGGAATAATAAACTTTCCCTTATATCCAACCTTACGCATTATTCTCATTAGTTCTTCGCCAATATGCCAAGAAAGTATTATCAGGTAATCTGGCTGATCGGTAATTATTTTTTCTTCATCAACGACTGGGATATGAGTTCCTGGGGTAAACATCCCTATTTTAGGAGATCCACGCTTTTCGCCGGTATAATCCAAAATGTCATCTGTAATATTCATATAACGCAAAAGTGTGTTAGAGCGACAAGAACTCGTGAGTCCGACAATCCGTGCTCCGTTCTTTTTTAATTTTAGTAGGAGCGATAATAGATCCTGTCTTACCTCCGATATTTTTTTTGCAAAATTTTCATAAGTTTTAAAATCATAAAGTCCCGCCAATTTTTCGGCTAAGATAAGATTTTTCGCTCTTGGGGACATCTTGTATTTGCCTTTTTTAGCGTAAACGCGGATTGAACCTCCTGCGGCAGTTATTATGTCGGAATCAACAATGGAAAGTCCATTTTTTTCAAACATGCGCGCAAGAGACTTCAAGGAATAGAAGCGGAGGTGTTCATGGTAGACAGTATCAAATTCCAGCTTTTTGATTATGTCCATCAAGTATTGCGACTCTGAAACAAAAACTCCATCTTTAGATAAAAGATTTTTTACATTAGCTATGAGTGACTCAGTATCATTGATGTGTGCAAAAACATTTGTAGCGGTTACAATATCTGCCGACCCATATTTTTTTACAATTCTTGAGACAACATCCTTATTTAAAAAACTTTTCACGGTTGTAACTCCGTTTTTGTTTGCCATATCGGCCGCGCCCGTTGGCTCAATACCAACGACACGCATCCCCTTTGCTTTGAATGGTTTTAGTAGTGTCCCGTCATTGGAACCTATGTCAACCGCCAAGCCATTTTTCCTAATATACCCATCTTTTTCCATAGTATCGGCAAGTGCCTGGAAATTCCTAATGAGCATGTTCGTAAGACCAGTACGGTATGGATAATCAGGTGGAAACACTATTTCCGGAGGAACGATATAATCAATCTGCACAAGAGAGCATCTATCACAAAAAACCATATTAAGCGGATAAGTCGCTTCCATTTCATGAAGACGCTCTTTGGTCAAATATTCCTGCGGGACAGGGTGGTGCCCAAGTGAAAGAAATATTTTAAGGTTTTTATTCCTGCAAATCTGACACTCTTTGACATGTCCTACGTATTTATTAAATGTTTTTTTCATAAAAAATAATATCGTATTAGTATACTATAGAACTGTTTTATATCAAATATAGCTTAACATTGACTTTGATGGTATTGTTGGTGCATTATAAGGAAACATGGTAAAAAACCTAAATCTATCTTACATAATAGCCACCAAAAACAAGCTACCCTACCTTAAAATAGGGCTTGAAAAACTGATTGCTAATAAAAAAGAAGGTGAGGAAATTCTTGTTGCCGACGGTGCATCAACTGATGGTACAAAAGAATACATAGAAGAACTAGAACGCGCTGGGAAAATAGATTTTTACATCTCGGAGCCAGATTACGCTGAATCTCACGCTCTCAACAAACTTTTCCTTAAAGCGCAAGGGGAAGTCATAAAAATAATCAATGATGATGACGCGTATTATTTTCCAGTTATAGAAAAATGTAAAAATTTTATGATAACTCATCCAGAAATTGATATAATGGGGATGGAGGGTGGATCTTTCAAGCACGAGACGCCAAGGAGGCAAGTTTTACGACAAGTAAAAGGATATAAGGAAAACTATTTAAAATGGAAAAAAGATAAAACTCCATTTGAATTCGCAGTGCTTGGTTTAATGTTTAGACGTAGTTCACTCCCTCTTCTCGGCTTCTGGGATCTTTCTTTTAAAAACGCGGATGCAGAATATACTTTCCGCGCAACAGCGAGCAAGGCAAAATTAGCTTGGTGTTTATCCCCTGCTTTTGTTTTCATAAGAACTAAAGAAGGTGTAACTATGAACAACATGAAGCGAATGCACGAAGAAACATTAAGATTACGAAAATTTTATTTGAACGAAAACCAACCATCCAAATTATTGATTGCAATAAAACGCCCATTTAGAAATTTTAAAGACTGGCTATCGGTTAAGGAAAAATCTGGTGATGTTTCTTCGGGCACATGGCGGGAGTTATATGATGAGGCTGAAAAATGGCTTATAGACCAAAACAAAAATAAAGAAGTAGAATTTCTCTCCTAAAAAATAATGAAGTCACTTTCTTACATAATAGCCACCAAAAACAAGCTACCCTACCTTAAAATAGGGCTTGAAAAACTGATTGCTAATAAAAAACCAGACGAAGAAATTCTAGTTGCCGATGGAGCAAGTACGGATGGAACCAAGGAATACCTTGAGAGATTGAGACGGGACGGAAAAATTGAAGATTTTATATCAGAACCGGATTATGGGTTGGCTCACGCACTAAATAAATTAGTATTGCGATCAAACGGAGAACTCCTTAAATATTTAAGCGACGATGATGTTTTTGATTATAAAATTATCGAAATTTGTAAAAAATTTATGCTTGAGCATCCTGAGATTGACTTAATAAACACAGAAGGAGGGTCATTAAATAATCCATTTAAAATGTTAAGAGAAAAAGACCCACTTCAGATCGTTCGCTCGCTTAATTATGTAAATGAATTTAAGAAGTGGCAAATTGACCATAAGCCATTTTATTTTTGTGACCTGGGAATACTTTTTAGAAAATCATCCCTACCTATTATCGGTCTTTGGAATACATTATTCCCAGGACCAGACATAGAACTATCTTTGCGTACTAGTGCGGGAAAAGTAAAAATCGCATGGTATACAGGATATTCATATGTAAATATAAGCAACCCCCAGAGTGTTAGTGTGGTTTTTATGAAAAGAACAAAAAATCTAACCGACAGACTAAATAAGTTTTATTTAGACAAAAATCCTGAACCTATATTTATAGTAAAAATTAAAATTCTTAAAAATAAACTCAAAATGTTTTTTTCACCGAAAGAAAAGCAAATTCCAATGGATTTTCAAAAAGAATGGCCAAAACTGATTGAAATATCGGAGAAATGGATTAATATAAAGAACAATCAAGCTAAAACTGAATTCCTTTGGAATAAGTAGGTTTTTGCCTTATAATCGTTTTATGTAAAAATAATACTTACTAAAATAATCTAGATGAATAACTCATTTTAATATAAAATGGCAACATTATAAAATTGCATGAAAAAAATTCGGGAAAGACTCAAAAAAATTCCACCTTTAAAAATTGCGGTGATTGCGTATAAGGCTCTTCGCAGTAAATACAGGTTCGCCAAGAAGTGCGCCATGTTTTTCAACTTTCTTGGTGATTACCAAAAATATAAAAAACTTCCTAAAAATAACAATTTTCCGTTAAAGATAGCGGATCTTTACCCTCGTTTTTTTGATAAAACCACAACAACAGGACTTGACCCGATTTATTTTTATCAAGATACCTGGTGCGCGCGAAAGATTTTCGAGAACAAACCCGCACATCATTACGATGTCGGATCAAAGGTAGACCTTATTGGTACGATCTCTCAATTCGTGCCCACTACAATGATTGATATCCGTCCTCTTGAAGTTACCCTGCCTGAACTTTCATTTGTAAAAGGAAGTACCCTCGACCTCCCCTTTAAAGACGGTGAGGTATCGTCTTTAAGCTCGATCTGTGTCATTGAACACATCGGTCTCGGGCGCTACGGTGATATGCTTGACCAGTTTGGTTCCGAAAAAGCAGCGAAGGAATTGTCCCGCGTTCTTGCCAGAGGAGGCTCATTGTATATCTCTGTTCCTATTGATAGTGAGAATAAAGTCTATTTTAATGCTCACCG
>PFAA01000019.1 GCA_002778715.1 Candidatus Campbellbacteria bacterium CG10_big_fil_rev_8_21_14_0_10_35_52 | reverse complement strand
AATCAACAATAATTTCTGGTGTATAATAAGAGCCGAGATTGACTGTATCTATGCGATTTAAATGTTTCTGGTCCCCATTCATATGACTTTATTATATCAGTTTTTTCTGATATTAATAATAATTTAGAAAATTTGACAATATACTTATATTTGATAGTATTTTATAAAGCCCAGGGAGGGCTTATTAATTTGGAAAACAGTGAGTAGATCGCTAAAAAAAGGACCATATGTTGATAAAAAACTCCTCAAAAAGATAGAGGGGAAAAAGCCCGAAGATATTAAGGGTTCTATTAAGATATGGGCGCGCAGAAGTCAGATTTCGCCAGAGATGGTTGGTTTTATATTTGGTGTTCATAATGGCAAAGAGCATCTAAATGTGCTTGTCTCTGAAGAAATGGTCGGGCATCGTTTTGGAGAATTTTCTCATACGAAGAAATTCTTGCGGCACGGAGGCAAGATGCAGAAAGAGCTTGAACAGAAAAAGAGAGAAGCGGAAATTACCGCCGCAAAATCAGCCAAAGAAATAATAGATGTTAAGAAGAAATAAGAAATATTCATATAACATCGCATTTTTTTGTTTTTATTCCGCAAAAATAATCTTTCCAAAAGTTAATAAGAGATAAATTATGAAAGCATACCTCAAAAATTACAGACAGTCGCCGCGCAAAGTTCGTCTTGTAGCCGACCTTATTAGAGGTAAAAAAGTAAATAAAGCTCTCACGCTTCTTTCTTTTACGCAAAGACGAGCAACAGGTTCCATTAAAAAACTTCTTGAATCCGCAATCGCAAACGCTAAGAAAAATTCAGGAATAGATAAAGAAAATTTAACTGTAAAAGACATACAAATTAATAAAGGAATTGTGTTCAAAAGACATCAGCCGAGAGCTCGCGGAAGAGCGTTTCCAATAAGAAAAAGAACAAGCAATATTTCCATTGTTCTTTCAGAACAGCAGGAAACGCAAAATAATAGTAAAAAATCAAAAATATAATTTTATTTCGTTTATTATTTATAGTTCAACTTTTTTAAACTTTAATCTTCAATTTTTAATCAAATGACACATATAGTACACCCATACGCACATAGATTAGGAATTTTAAGAGATTGGAAATCTCGGTGGTTTTCCGCCGACCCAAAAAAATACCGTGAATTTATAAAATGTGACATATCTATTCGCAAATATCTTCAAAAAAGATTAAGAGGATTTTATGTAAGCGATGTTGAAATAGAAAGAGGAGAAAAGAAATTAAGAATAATCATAAAAACATCGCGCCCGGGTCTTATAATAGGAAGAAGCGGAGAGGGCGCGGTAAAGTTAAAAAATGATATAGCAAAAATTATTTCAAAACATCTTCCTCCCGACAATTCGGAGATTAAACTTGATATTGAAGAAATAAGGTCTCCGGAATCAAACGCCGCTGTTGTAAGCCAAATGGTGGCGGAAGCGCTTGAAAAAAGAATGACATTTAGACGGGTTTTAAAACAAACACTTGAAAAAGTGATGGCAAATCGCGATGTGCTCGGCGCGCGCATAGCGATATCAGGACGGCTCGGAGGCGCCGAAATGTCAAGAAAAGAACAAATTAAAAAAGGTCGTATTCCTTTGCAGACATTTCGCGCCGATATTGATTTTGCCCGCGAAAAGGCGTATCTTTCATACGGCGTGATAGGTATTAAGGTATGGATATACAAAGGAGATATTTTTTCTGATTCTCAAAAAAATAATTTTTAAATATTTAAGAATTTAATAAAATAAATATGTTATTTCCTAAAAAAGTAAAACATAGAAAATGGCAGACAGGACGAAGAAATCTAAAAAAAATCGGTGTCGCGACTCGCGGCAATAAGCTTTCTTTCGGCGCGTACGGGCTTAAATCAATGACTTATGTGAGAATAAAATCAAATCAAATTGAAGCCGCAAGGAAGGTCATCAGCAAAGCAATGGGCAAGACCGGAAGAATATGGATACGAGTTTTTCCTGACCGTCCATATACGACAAAACCCGCGGAAGTTGGAATGGGAAAAGGCAAAGGAGATTTGCAGGGATATCAGTTTGAAGTCCTTCCTGGCCGTATTTTGTTTGAAGTTGACGGAGTTTCGGAAGAAGTCGCGAAAGAAGCTCTGCGAAAAGCCAGCGCAAAACTGCCACTTACGGCTAAAATATTAAGTCGGCGATAAATTTAGAATTTAAATATTTATGGACTTAAAAAATAAGACAGAAAAAGAACTAATTATTTTAATTAATAAAAACCGCGAGAAATTGCGAAATTTTAAATTTAGCATTGCAGGAAGTAAGATTAGAAATGTGAAAGAAGGAAGAAATATAAGAAAAGATATAGCGCGGATTTTAACCGAAATCAATATTCGGCAAAAAAGTAAATAAAACAATAAATTAAAAATTATGAATATTAAATTAACAGAAAAAAAAGATACAATAAAAAAACGCAAATTATTAAGTGGTATTGTGGTGTCAGATAAAATGAAAGACACAGTCGTTGTCGCCATAAGCAGATATAAAAAGCACAAAAAATACGGAAAATTTATAAACAAAGTAAAAAGATATAAAGCACATGATAAAGGCAATACGCATAAAGTCGGAGATAAAGTTCAAATTGAACAAACAAGTCCGATATCTAAAAATAAAACCTTTAAGATTATCAAGTAGAATTTTTAGAATTTTAATAAAATAAAAATAATATGATTCAATCGCAAACATTGGTAAAAATAACAGATAATTCAGGCGCAAAAATAGGTCGCGTTTTTAAGGTGCTCGGAGATTCAAGAAGACGATACGCTCGCATAGGCGATATCATTATGCTTTCTGTGCAGACGGCGGAACCAAGAAAACAAGTTAAGAAAAAAGATATTTTGCGCGCTGTGGTCGTTCGGCAAAAAAGACCTTTCAGGAGAAAAGACGGGTCATATATTTCATTTGATGAAAACGCTGTAGTGATTGTGGATAAAGAAAAAAAAGAGCCGATAGCGGGAAGAGTTTTTGGTCCGATACCAAGAGAAATAGCAGAACTTGGTTTTCAGAAAATAATATCGCTTGCGCCGGAAGTGGTTTAAGCAAAAGTGAAAAAATTTTTTAATACAAAAATAAGAAAAAATTAAATTTTTTAAAATATAAAAATCAATATTATGAAAATAAAGAAAGATGACAATGTAAAAATAATAACAGGAAAAGATAAAGGTAAAATCGGAAAAGTTTTACGCGCTTTTCCGCGCGCATCTCAAATAATCGTAGAGGGAGTGAATATTAAGAAAAAGCATCAAAAACCCACAAAAAGCAATCAAAAAGGTCAGATTTTAGATAAAACAATGCCTATACATATATCAAATGTTATGATTCTTGACCCAAAAAGTAAAACACCCACCCGTATAGGCAAGAAAATTGTCGGCGGTAAATATGTGAGAGTCGCCAAAAAGAGCGGGACGATAATATAATAAGTTAATATGATTCATATAAAAGAAAAACAAAATAATATATTTGATTCGCTAAAAAGTATTTTTAATTATACGAATGTAATGCAAGCGCCGAAGATTAAAAAAGTGGTAGTTTCAACAGGAGTCGGTTCAATCAAAGACAAAGAAAAAATAAAAATCATACAAGACCGTCTTTCAAAAATTACCGGACAGAAAACAGCGTTTCGCGTTGCAAAAAAATCAATTGATACATTCAAGTCCCGACAGGGCGATATTGTCGGCTATCAAGTAACACTAAGAGGACAGAGAATGTATGATTTTTTAGACAGAATTATTCACATCGCAATTCCAAGAATGAGAGATTTTAGAGGCCTTGATATAAAAACAATTGATGAAATGGGCAATTTGACCATTGGTATAAAAGAGCACACCATATTTCCGGAGACATCAGACGAGGATTTAAAAGATGTGTTTGGATTTTCCATAACAGTTGTAACAAGCGCTAAAAACAAAAAAGAAGCAAAAGAATACTTAAAAGCGCTTGGATTTCCTTTTAAAGAGGAAGATAAATAATTCGCGTCTTATCCATAAGTAAGGACTTGTCTATCGGAAATGTTATAATTTAATTATGTTAAGACAAGATGAAAATAAAATAACAGCCACGACTTTGTCTGAAAAAGAAAACAAAATCAAATGGCATCACAGCAGATGGTTTTGGGGTA
>PFAA01000030.1:4971-7277 GCA_002778715.1 Candidatus Campbellbacteria bacterium CG10_big_fil_rev_8_21_14_0_10_35_52 | reverse complement strand
GGAAAAAAGATTGAAAAAAGTATATGATATTCAAAGACGATTCGGTAACAAGAGAGATTAACTCCTTGGTAACAGTTTATTATGAGCTATAGCGTATTAAACACGCTATGTTTTGCGTATATCCTTGCAATTTAGAACGGCAGAGTGTGAGTTATTAAAACATTCTCTTTTTCTTCCCACTTGGAAGTGTCTAATTTTATCTCGCGCGATTCGCTCAAATTTTTGTATTTTAATATACTATTTTTGAGAGCATATTCATAAAGTTCTTTTGTTATTTTCACATCTTCCATACAATATTTTTTTATTTTATCTACTTCTCCGTTTTTCCACCACGCAATTGCTTCAAGACCGTTACCTGTTTTTTTTCTGCCAAGCGTGCCTTCCGCCACCAAGTCAAGTTTTATCCGCCGTCCCAAAGATTTTTTTATTTCTTTTAGAAGGTCTAAACTTTTTATTCGTGTTAAATCTCCCGGATAATATTTGTTTAAAATTGGAATATCAAAATGGTCTGAATTGTAGCCAATCAACATATCCGCTTTTTCCAATATCGGCCAAAGATTAGGAAGCTCTTCTTGTGTATAAGCAAGATATTTATTTGTTTCCGAGTCGTGCGCGCAGATTACCGACAAATCCAAAAGAGCGGGGTCTGCCTTGCCGACATCTTCAAATGCATTTCTTGTTTCAATATCAAAAATAATTTTTTTCATAATACAAATTGCGAATTTATATAAATATTTCCTGCGTATTCGCGTGGCAATGTTTTATTTTTTACGCGGATATTAAACGAGGAATTTTGAAGAGTGTTATTTGACAATATATGCTATTTCATCTTCATTTGCTATTGTTTCCTCGCCAGTTGAAAGTTTTTTTATTTTAAATTTGCCTATTTTTTCCTCTTCTTCTCCAATACAAATTACAAAAGGTATATTTTGTTTATCCGCGCTTTTGACCTGTTCCCCGATTTTTTTATTACTTAAATTTACCGCCACATTCAGATTATTTGAACGCAATTTTTTTGCCAAATTTTGAGCATAAGGTATATTCTTTGAATCAAGAACGCAAAGCATTAGATTTGTTGATGATGAGTATTTTGGAATTAGATTTCTTACCTCAAGAAAATTTTGCATAGGAGCGTCTCCCATACCAAAACCGACTGCTGGAATTTTTTTCGCGTCAAAAATTTCAAGCAAGTTATCATAACGGCCGCCGCCGAAGATAGAACGGTTGTTTTCAGTATTTGTGTCATATACTTCAAAAATCATTCCTGTGTAATAATCAAAGCCGCGAGTTAAAAACGGAGCTATTGTTGCGGAAACGCCTGATTTAGAAAGTTTCGCTTTTAATTCTTTTAAATATTCTATTTCTTCATACGCGCCGAGCTCTTCAAGATTTTTTTCTTTCAAATTCTTCAAAAGTTTCGCGCTTTTTTCTTTTCCAATAATATCATTTGTTCTTTTTTCAAAATCTTCATCCCCGATTTTTTTATACTTGTCTATTATTTTTACAAGAGCATTTATATTTTCGTCATTTAGTTTGAATTTTGTTTTTAAGTATCGCTTTAGTATTCCGATAAAATTTATTTTAATTTCAAAATCGGTGTTTTTAGCGCCGAGTTCTTTAAGGATTTGATACGCAAGCGAGATAATTTCCGTATCAGCGTCAATTCCATCCGCGCCAAATAGGTCGGCGTTTAACTGCCAATGTTCGCGAATACGACCGCGCTGAGGCCGCTCATATCTGAAAGCGTTTGGTATGGAATACCAACGAAGAGGGAAAGAGAGCGTTTGTCTTTTTCCAGCAATCATTCTTGCTACAGTCGGAGTCATTTCAGGCCGTAGCGTTACATTTCGTCCTCCGCGGTCTATGAAAGAATATGTTTGCTCTTTTATGAGTTCCTCGCCCGATTTCGCTTCGTATAATTCTGTCGGTTCAAGAATTGACGCGCCATATTCAACATAACCGAAACTCTCAACAGTTTTTCGCATTTTGCCGAAAATATAGTTTTGAATCGCTATATCTTCGGGATAAAAATCCCGCACTCCTTTATACGGCTTTGTTTCAAGTTTTTTTTTGCCTGATTTTTTATTCATCTTTGAATAATAACGAAATTAAAGCTTTAATACAAGCATTTATGTTCTCTATACAAGGTTACAATAAGACCACGGAAGTTAAAAATCAAAAATCAAAAATTTATAAAATCGCTATGGGATAAATTCCAAATTCCAAGCGTCAAATTACAAATCATTATAGCGGTTACTTGGCGGTTAAATCATCAAGTAAATTATATATGGTACCCCTATGTAAAA
>PFAA01000030.1:776-4956 GCA_002778715.1 Candidatus Campbellbacteria bacterium CG10_big_fil_rev_8_21_14_0_10_35_52 | reverse complement strand
GAGTTTCGTAATTCATAGTAAAATAAGTATCATATTCTGAATTATGAAATACTTTATCAACACTGACTTAATGGCAAAGTTATTAAACAATAGGGGATTATTTTTTGCTTTCCAATATTATGTCGCTTTGGCGCATTATCATTTCTTTAATTTGTTTTGGATGTCCAATTCCTCTGATTATGAATTCTTGCGATTCGCCGGCGGTTTGCACATGTATATCTCCAAAATCAAGAAATGTTTGAAGCAGTCCTTTTATCTCAATTGTAATATCTTGAATTCTTTCCATTCTGAAAGTGGAGATTTCGCGCCTAAAAAATCCTTTTTGTTCTATATCAATAATTCGTTTATTTGTTATAAACCATACATCAAGATAATAATCAGTCCAGATTGCAAAAAGTTTCACCCATATTATAAGTGTCCATATTGATATCGCGAAAATCGTTACAGAAATAGATTGATTTGCGTATATTTTATTATAAAAAAATTCAGCAATTATCGTATTGTCAAAAAAATAAAAATAGATAATAAACGGAGCAATGTATAAAATAATCAGACCAAAAATGTTTCTTAACAAAACAAAATAGTGTTTTCTGAGCGTTATTTCAATTTTTTCATCGGGAGATAAATTTATTATACTCATATTATTTATGAAATTATTATAGCGGAAAAATACATAGCGCTTATAAGAGCTAAAGAAATTGAAAAATACACAATCATAGCCAACCATATTATAAATGAGCCGGCGCCATATTTAAACCAGTGATATATAAGTATCAAACTATAAATAAAGAAAAACGCGAAAGCTACAAAAAAAACAAACCATACGACATTATCGGCGTTATTTAAGATAATATTATTAATTAATTCTGTAAACCAAAAAGATTTGAACGGAGCAATAGATTCAACTTCGTTAAAAAACATAAATATATTATCTCAAAAATAAAAGATTTACACAAATACAAAGTCAAGCGTCTTATTGTCCAAATTAGCGGCTATGAGTTTGACGCGGACTTTGTCGCCTAATGTGAAGGATTGCCCGTTTCTCTCGCCCTTTATGCTATATGTTTTTTTATCAAGAGTATAAAAATCATTGCCAATTTTACTTATATGCACAAGCCCTTCGGCTTTTGTGTTTTCATCTTCCACAAAGATGCCAAAATCTGAAACACCCGTTATAGAGCCGTTAAATATCTCGCCTATATGTTCTTTCATATACTCTACTTGTTTGTAGCGAATAGAATCTCTTTCCGCTTGAGCTGCTTCTATTTCTTGCTCTGTGGAAATTACGGATAGCTTTTCATATTTTGAAAATTCATTTCGCGGAATTTCTTTTCCCGCAAGACGGATTTTCATAATTCTGTGCGTCATAATATCGGGATAACGGCGAATAGGAGATGTAAAATGCGTATAATATTTGAAAGCGAGTCCGAAATGCCCTATATTTTTGGTGGAATATATAGCTTTTGACATTGAACGAATTACTGTGATTTTAATCATATTCTCAATAGGTTTTCCTTTTATCTGTTTGAAGAGATTATTTATGTCTCGCGTTGTTACGCCTTCGTTATTTATATTAAATTCATAACCGATTGCGTTAAGAAATATCTTTAGATTTTCTATTTTTTCGGCATCAGGAGCGTTATGAATACGATATACGAATAAAGCGTCTTTTGAGTCGGATTTTTTATTCAAATTAAATATATATTCGGCGACTTCTTGGTTTGCAAGAAGCATATACTCTTCAACAAGTCTATTTGTGTCATACAATTTCTTTTTTTCCACGCTAAGCGGTTTGCCGTTTTTATCAAGAGTAAATTTCACTTCATCGTGCTCAAACTCTATTGAACCATTGTCAAAACGCTTTTTACGAAGATTTTTTGCTATTTTATTTAATAAATCAAGTTTTTCATAATATTCTCCGTCTTTAGCGTCAATTATTTTTTGGGCATCTTCATATGTAAATCGTTTGTTTGAATTTATTATTGTTTCTCCGAACCATTTATTTTTCACATCGCCGTTTTTCGTAAGTTCAAATACGGCGGAATAAGTAAGTTTGTCTTCGTTCGGATTTAAGCTTGATACATCATTTGATATTACTTCTGGAAGCATCGGAACAGTTCTATCAACGAGGTATATTGATGTCGCGCGTTTTTGCGCTTCTTTGTCTATGGCGCTATCCGGAGTTACATAATGCGATACATCGGCAATATGCACGCCGATTTCAATATTTCCATTTTCAAGATTTCTTATAGAAATAGCGTCATCAAAATCTTTCGCGTCGGGCGGGTCTATTGTTATTGTCATAATGCCTCTGAAATCTTTTCGTTTTCCGATTTCCGTCTGCAATATGTCTTTTTTTTTATTTTCAATTTCTTTTGCCGCTTTTTCAACATCAGACGAAAAACCAGTTTTGAAACCATGTTCAAGCACTATTGCCCGCATCTCTACATTATGTTCCCCTTTTTTACCAAGGATTTCAATTATTTTTCCTTCAGGATTTTTTTTAGGGTCGTTCCAATGAGTAATTTCCACGAGGACTTTTATGCCATTTTCCACTTTTGAATCAGGAGGAAGCAATATGTCCATATACATTTTTTTATCATCTGGCGCGAGAAATAACATACCATCTTCTTTTTCCACGACGCCGACAAATTGCGTTTTTGCCCGTTCAATGATTTTTATTACTTCTCCGTGAATTCTTTCACCTTCTATTTTAGGATGAAGGACGATTTCCACTATGTCTTTATTTAATGCCGTATTGGTATAATTATTTGGTATTTCTATATCTTCTTCAAATAAGTCATTTGGCAGGTATCCGACTCCGCGGCTTGTAATTGTTATCTGCCCAGTGATATTTGATGTTTTTTCTTTATTTTTTGATTTTTCCATAATTTACAATATAGTAAGTGTAATAGTGATTATTATCAGAGTATATCAGAAATTGATTTAATATTAAAGTGTTTGTATGGTGTGAAAAAATATACATATTTATTTTTTTATTGACCAAATAAAATTATTTTGTTATTATCTTATTACGATGTTAAAAATACGATTACAAAGAATTGGACGCAAAAACGACCCTTCATTCAGGGTTGTTTGCGTTGATTCAAAAAAAGGACCAAAGAGTAATAATAATGTGGAAATACTCGGTTCATACGACCCAAAAAGAAATTACATAGCGATAAATGATGAAAGAACGCTAAAACGAATTTCAAACGGCGCGCTGGTATCTGACACTGTTCACAACCTTCTTATAAAACGCGGTATTATAAAAGGCAAGAAAATAAATGTTTCCAAAAATAAGAAGAATGCAAAAAACGCGGAGTTGGTCAAAGAAGAAACTTCCGTGAAAGAAATACCGGTTGAAATAAAATCCGAAGAGATGCCAGCCGATGATAAGAAAGAAGATATTAAAGACATACAAGAAAAACCGCCAAAAGAGGAATTAGTTGAACTTTCAAAATAAGAAAAAATGTTTGAAATAAAATAGAAAAAGAAATCTGAATATATTTTTTTGGTGATTTATTTTTTATATTATAAAAACAATGACAAAAATCAAGCATCCTTTAATTTTCTTTTTTATTGTTTCTTTATTTCTTACTATCTTTACAAAAAAGGTCTATGCGGCAGCGTCTTTTATGAAACCAATCGTCCCTAAATGCGCGTCCGGCGGGATATGCGGATATTGCGACCTTATTAGCCTTGTAAATAATATTATTGAATTTCTGATATATTTTTCAGTAATTATGGCGACACTGATGTTTATGTATGCGGGTTTTCAATATCTTACAGCCGGAGGCAAAGGAGATAAAATCACAAGCGCTCATAAAATATTCACAAATGTTTTTTTAGGTTTGGTATTTGTTCTCGCGGCGTTTCTGATAGTAGATACTATTATGAAGACATTTTTGCCGAATGGTAGCACAAAGTTTGGTCCTTGGAATGAAATTGAGTGTAAATTGACCAATATAGAAAAATAGCATATAATAAAATAAATTTATATTTTATACTTAATAATATATGTCACAAGAAAGTTTAATAAAATTAGCATGCTCAAAATGCAAACGCATCAATTATTGGAGCAGAAAAAACAAGAAAAAAGTTGAACGCAAAATTGAGCTTAAAAAATATTGCAAATGGTGCAAGAAACAAATTACGCATAAAGAGTCCAAAAAATAAG
>PFAA01000030.1:511-743 GCA_002778715.1 Candidatus Campbellbacteria bacterium CG10_big_fil_rev_8_21_14_0_10_35_52 | reverse complement strand
CGCAAAATCTCCTTATTTTTTAAATGTTTTTGCTCAATAGACCATAAATTTTTGCGTTTCGTAATTCACAAGATATGATATATGCCACGATAATAATTTTGAAATAGGTGGACTCTATCATATTGTTAATCACGAAGTAGAGAATAGACGGGTCTGTAGTTTAGTGGTAAAATTTCGGTCTCCAAAACCGAAGTCCCTGGTTCAAGTCCAGGCGGACCCGCAAAATTTGAGA
>PFAA01000030.1:0-503 GCA_002778715.1 Candidatus Campbellbacteria bacterium CG10_big_fil_rev_8_21_14_0_10_35_52 | reverse complement strand
TTGTGTCTGACATAGCAGAATTAAAACACTATGAAAGACAAAAATAACAAAATAATAAAGATATTAGAAAAACAGATGTTCAGTAAGAACTTGGAGACTCAGTCTCCAAGTCATTATGGCCTAAACCTTGCTTAAATGATATAAAGGATATAGCAAGGTTAGACCTTGCTGACATAGTAGAATTTAATAAATCAAGAGCTCCCCTTTTTATTAACTTGGATATCCCAGATGTCTAACATCTGGGATGTCATTTTAAGAAAATTATTAAAAACAAGAAAATATCAGACACAATTTAGTAAATGGTCCCTCGCTTGATAGGCGAGCTGGGGTAGAGAGTACTTAGTGAATTTCGAGCTTTGCGAGAAATACACTTAGTAATTCGTGACCAAGTCTATCGGACCCGTTTTTTTATTTTATATGAGACACTCTACAAAATTATGTCCGGCATAGTAATGGTTAATAAAAGAAAGCTCTTTGTAACAAAATTGCCACGGGATAAATTC
>PFAA01000012.1:822-5084 GCA_002778715.1 Candidatus Campbellbacteria bacterium CG10_big_fil_rev_8_21_14_0_10_35_52 | reverse complement strand
CGGTTTTGCCAAAACTATTTTTCTGGGGAAAAAGATTTTGCAAAACTTCGGCTCATTTATTTTTCAATTTGGATGTCGCAAATGGAAAGGGTCTGGGGAATACGGACGGGGCTTAGCTTTTATTTTTTCAAAAAATAAAAACGGCCATTACTCAACTGTTACAGATTTCGCCAAGTTTCTCGGTTTGTCCACATCAAACCCTCGTTTAGTTCCGATGTAATAAGCCAAGAGTTGTAAAGGCACAACAGTCAAAAGTGGTTCAAATAGTTCTATCGTCTTTGGTATATAAAAAATATCGTTTGCTAATTCCAAAATTTTCTCATCTCCTTCTGTGGCAATTGCAAATATTGGACCCTTTCTCGCCTTAATTTCTTCAAGGTTTGAAAACATTTTTTCAGAGACACTATTTTGTGGGACAATTGCCATTGTTGGAAAATTTTGGCTAATCATCGCAATTGGACCATGTTTCATCTCGCCCGCACCATAGCCTTCCGCGTGTATGTATGATATTTCCTTTAATTTAAGTGCTCCTTCTAACGCAACGGGATAATTATAGCGTCGGCCAACAAAAAGAAAGTTCTCATAATCCTTGTATTTCTCAGCTAATTTTTCGAGCTTAGCAGATTGGGTAAGAATTATTTTTATTTTCTCAGGAATCTTTTCAAGTTCCTCTAATAATACTTTGGTTGAGGATTTATCTTTTGAGAGATAAATTGCCATCATAGCAAGGATCGTTAATTGCGAGAGAAATGCTTTTGTTGAGGCAACTCCAATTTCCGGGCCGGCGTGATTATAAACACCAGCTTCTGTTTCTCTCGCAATTGTAGAACCAACTGTATTTACAATGCCTATTGTCATCAAGCCATGTTTTTTGCTTTTTTGAATAGCGGATAGAGTGTCGGCGGTTTCTCCAGATTGAGAAATTGCAATTACTGCTGTTCCTTTATCAAACGGCTCGTTTCTATAACAAAATTCCGAAGCAAAGTGTACTTCCGTAGGCAACTTCGCAATTTCTTCAAAAAGATACTCGCCGACAAGACCAGCATAGTAAGAAGTTCCGCAAGCTAATATCAGTAATCTTTTTACTTGTTTTAATTCATTGGCAACCTGTTCCAATCCACCTAATTTAACAAGATTCTCTTCGCTTTTTATCCTGCCTCGAAACGCTGACCGGACAACTTCTGGTCCTTCAAAAATTTCTTTAAGCATAAAATGCGGGAAGTCTCCTTTTTGAGCCTGCTCTAAATCCCATTCTAAGCGGACAATCTCAAAAGGTGTTTCTTGTTTTTCGAGATTAGTAATACTGATATTGTTCTGTTTTATCTTTGCAATTTCTCCATCATTCAGATATATAACATCTTTTGTTTTTCCAACCAAAGCAGAAGGATCCGAGGCCAAAAAATTCTCACCACTCCCAACACCAATAACTAAAGGACTAGATAATTTGGCGGCATACAAAATTTCGGGATTTTTTGCGTCAATTATTGCAAGAGCATATGCCCCTTTGATCATTTTTAGAGTATCAAAAAGAGCAGTATCAAAATCTTTACCACTGTTCAAAAAATTTTCAATGAGATGCGGCACAACTTCAGTATCGGTTTCTGACAGAAAATTGTGGCCTTGATTTTGTAAATATCCTTTTAATTCCTTGTAATTCTCAATAATGCCATTATGAACAACGAATACACGCCCTAGACAATCTCTATGTGGATGAGCGTTAGCTTCGCTGGGACTTCCATGTGTTGCCCAGCGGGTATGACCTATGCCTAGATGGCCATTAAAATCATTTCCATTTGCCAAAGATTTTTCTAATACTTTTACTTGTCCAACACTTTTTCTGACCTCCACTTTGTTGTTTGTAGGTATAGCAATACCAGCAGAGTCATATCCACGATATTCAAGTGCTTTTAGCCCGTTTATTAAAACCGGCTTTGATTTTTCTTTTCCGATATACCCAATGATTCCACACATAATTTCAAATATTAGCAGTTTTTAACTCATAACTCAAACTTAGCCATTTCTATTTTTTGAAAAAATAAAAGCTAAGACCCGCCCGTATTCATTCCCCAGACTCCTTTCTGCGGGCGGGGCTTTCGTTGTTTAGGAATTTTTGATAAAGTAATTTCAAGCAAAGTCGTAAAGACACTCCAGAATTAATTAGATAGAGCAAAATATATCAATCTCAAAAAGCTTAAAGATCAGATTTCTTACTATAAATAAAAAAAATCCCCCCGCCGAAGCGTGGAGAGGTTTGACATTATTATTATAACAAAACCAAAATCTATGTCACTCCAAAATTGTGGACCCCGTTAGAGGCAGAACGCGAACACTGTTCAAACATAATAATCGTCACATAATATCAATATGAAAAAGTTTGACTTACAAGATAAAATCGTTATAAGCGTTCGTGGCCTCTAACGGGGTGGAAAAGTAAAATGTCAAAAATCGCGCAATTTTCAATTATTTTATTCATTATTATATGCTGGATTTTTTCCGATTTTTCGCAAATAAATCTAAGGATGTCTGATATCCTTAGATTTCCACCGGAAGTTCAGGAAGCGCGGGCGGCGGATTTATGATAAGATTAACAGTATGATTTCAAAAGAAAATAATTACGCTTTCATAGATAGCCAGAATGTGTATAAAGGAACACGGAGGGATTTAGGATGGGAATTGGACTGGGCGCGTTTTCGCGTGTACCTGAAGCACAAGTATGATATTAGTCAGGCGTATTTATTCATCGGTTTTATACCGGAACATAACGACATTTATGATGAACTACAGAAAGCGGGATTCGTTTTAAAGTTTAAGCCGGTGTTACCGAACGGAAAAGACGGCGTTAAAGGCAACATTGATGCTGATTTGGTGCTACAAGTAATGATTGATTATACAAAATATGACAGAGCCGTTATTGTTTCAAGCGACGGCGACTTCTATTCACTTGCTCGTCACCTCTACGACAATAAAAAGCTTTTGGCGGTTTTAAGCCCGTGTCGGCAAAAATGTTCGTCTCTTTTGAGAAAGTCGGCAAAAGATAAAATGGCATACATGGACACACTACAAGGAAAGCTGGTAAAAAGAAAAAGCACCGCGTAGGGACGGAACCCTTACGAAGTGCTTTTTCATAGCGATATTATGATATTAGCAAATACATATACTATGTCAAGTGGGGCTGGGGATAAGTTAAAATATGAATAAAAATATGTTAACAGGGTTTACGACCAAAAAATTAGCAAAAATCTCCAATTTTTTTCTTGTGCTTCTCGTTATTTTCTCTTGGATTTTTTCCGATTTTTCGCAAATAAATCTAAGGATGTCTGATATCCTTAGATTTCCGCCGGAAATTCAGGAAGCGCGGGCGGCGGATTTATGATAAGATTAACAGTATGATTTCAAAAGAAAATAATTACGCTTTCATAGATAGCCAGAATTTAAATCTTGGCGTTCGCGCTCAAGGTTGGGAGCTTGATTTTGCGCGGTTTCGTATATACCTTAAGGACAAATATCACATCACTAAAGCGTTCCTTTGTATTGGCTATGTGAAGGGTAACGAAGGTCTATATAAGTATCTGCAAGAGAGTGGATATGTTTGTGTGTTCAAGCCGACTCTTGAGTTGCCGGACGGGGACGTAAAGGGCAATGTGGACGCGGAGCTTGTCTTGCATACCATGATACATATCAACGACTTCGACCGGGTGCTAATCGTTAGCGGCGACGGAGATTTTCACTGCCTTATTGAGCATCTCTTGAAACAGAAAAAACTGCTTGCGCTCATGGTGCCCAACAGGAAAAAATATTCCGGTCTCTTGAAGTGGAAAGATTTTTTGCCGTACACTCGATTTGTTGCCGATATTAAAAATAAAGTACAAAAAAAGAAAGACCCCGATGAGGACAAAACCTCATCAGGGCACCCTTTCCGTTCGTGATAAACTTAGTATAGCAAACCCATAAATCATGTCAATATCTAAAATGTGGATAAGTAAAATGTCAAAAATCGCGCAATTTTCAATTATTTTATTCATTATTACCGGCTGGATTTTTTTCGGCTGGCCGCAAGTTTGGCAAAATCCGCGAATTCCGCCGGGGGTTCAGGTTGTCCAAGCAACAGCCAGCACTCCCACTATTGCCGGCACCGGCACCGACGATGCGGCAGTAGGCACGGTGACTTGGACAACCCCAGAAGAAATTACCGTCACTGGCGGAGGTGATGACAGCGTGTATGCAACGGCGGCATTGGGGAAACTCGCGGTAAGTCATTATCT
>PFAA01000012.1:0-799 GCA_002778715.1 Candidatus Campbellbacteria bacterium CG10_big_fil_rev_8_21_14_0_10_35_52 | reverse complement strand
TAAAGCGACAAACTTTGGCTTTACTATTCCCGACGGGTCAACTATTTTAGGTATTACGGTTGAAATTGACCGCAAGGAGGGCACGGCTCCTGCCGGCGGAGTAAAAGACAGCGAAGTCAAATTAATTGACGAGGCAGGAACGATTCTTTCCACTAACAAAGCGGACACAGTCAATGGTTGGGGAAGCACTGAAGCCATAGCAACTTACGGAAGCATAAGCGATACTTGGGGAGAAACCGCGGGGTTTTGGACGACTGCCAAAATCAACGACCCAGATTTCGGAGTTGCGCTTTCAGCAAAAGATTATAAAGTTTCCGGCGGCGGCGCAGCCGAAGACGCGTTTGTTGATTTTATTCGCATCACCATAGAATACGGGCCGCCCTCTATTACGGTAGGCACAATCGGCACTCAAACCGCCACTATGGATATTCCTTCCACCGGCCAATATGTCGGTGGCGCGTTTACAATGGTTCGGAGCGGCGGCTCGGCTAATGTCACTTCCATAACCATCACCGAAAACGGCACGGTGGATGCGCTCAACAACCTGGACAATATCAAACTCCAGTATGACCTTGATATAACTTCTCCTTATGATTGCGCAGGTGAAAGTTATGCTGCCGGCGATACGCAATATGGATCAACCGACATTGACGGCTTTTCGGCCGCTAACGGCACTTCAGCATTCATCGGGTCGGTGGCGGTGAGCAACACGCAGGCAATGTGCGTCTATGTGGTATTGGATGTTGGCTCCGGCGCTTCTGACGCCCAAACGCTTGAGATTGAAATAACTAATCCTTCT
>PFAA01000014.1 GCA_002778715.1 Candidatus Campbellbacteria bacterium CG10_big_fil_rev_8_21_14_0_10_35_52 | reverse complement strand
GCCACCACGCGCTCGGCGCGTGCGACATCATTTGTTTTGAAAATAAGTGCGAGCTTGGTACAATAGAGACACAAGAACAGAACTTAACGGCTTTTTCAAAGCCAGAAGGTGGGACGCGCTTCGCGCGTCCCATCAAAAAGTTGGTCTTTTGTCTGAAACTCGGATTCTTGAGCCGGTGGTCGGGCTTGAACCGACGACCTACGGTTTACAAAACCGTTGCTCTACCAACTGAGCTACACCGGCAATAATTTATTTCTTATCTGAATATCTGTCAAAATCTGCCACATCTTTTAGATAAGAAGATACTTGTCCTTTCTTTTTAATTATACCTCTTCCTTTTATGAAATTGATGATTTTTATAAGTTTGCGTTCCGCGAGCCGCGCGCAAGACAAAGCGATATGGCTGATATAATAAGCGGAGTAATGAATTATCTCTTTTGAAAAATATCTGCCGCTGTTTGCTTGCGTATAACTTTTTAATATAATTAAATATTTCGCGATAAAAATATCGGCTTTAAATCTTATTTTCGCGAATATAGTTTTGCCCGCTTTAATCTCCCAATCTTTGATTGAAATCATTCCTATAATCGCAAAGAACGAAAACACAAATAGAAATATCGCTATCATAATTTAAATTTATCCTCTGACTGAAAATCTTGCAAAGTCAGTCACTTCAATTCTCTCTCCGAATTTTTGCGTGGCTGATTCTATAATATCTCTAATGACGCTGTTTGAGTCCTTTATAAACGGCTGTTCAAGCAATATTTTATCTTTGAAGTATGAATCAATTTTGCCTTGCAATATCCTCTCTTTCATTTCTTTCGGCTTATCTTTAATCTCTTTCATAAAAACTTCTTTCGCATTATTGATTTCATCTTCCGTAATATCTTCTTTTTTGATAAAAGAAGGGTTCATAGCCGCGATATGCATAGCGATATCATAAGCAAGTTTAACAAACTCTTCATTTTTTGCGACAAAATCCGTTTCACTTGAAAGAAGCACCATTGCCGCGACATCTCCTGAATTGTGTATATAAGCATTTACAGCGCCTGCTTTTAGCTCACGATTTGCTTTTTTATTCGCTATAACACCGCTTTTTTTCTGCAAAATTATTTTAGCTTTTTCAATATCACCATTTGCTTCTTCCAGCGCCTTTTTGCATTGTATTACGGAAATTCCTGTTTTGTCGCGAAGTTCTTTTACTTGTTCTATTGTTATCATATTAAATCAATAAATCAGGTGCGCGCCAAATAAAATCTTTTGCGCATTGTTTATTTTAATAAATTAAAATTTATTATCCGTTATTTTTTTACTCCTTCTTTCATTCCTTTCTTGTAGGCCTCCGCGATTTCGTTAACAAAAAATTTGATACTCGCTCTTGTCGCGTCATTCGCGACAATCGGATAATCAATTCCTATTATATTAGTATCGGAATTTACAAGTCCGATAATTGGAAAATTGAGCTGTTGTGCTTCTCTTACGGCTGTATCCTCTTTTTTTGTATCTACAATAAATAAAGCACTCGGCGCTTCAGTTAAAGAACGGATGCCGTAAAAATTATTTTTTAACCTTTCTATTTCTCTATCAAACATCACTTGCTCTTTTTTTGTATATTTATCCGCAAGTTCTCCTTTTTCGCTTTTTGAAGAAAGGTCTTCCATTCTATTTATTCTTTTCTTGATTTCAGAAAAATTTGTAAGTGTTCCTCCAATCCATCTGTTCGTAACATACGGCATATTTATTGATTCGGCAATTTCTTTTATTATATTTTTTGCTTCATTTTTACTGCCAATAAACAATATTTTTTTATTTTCGCTTCCAAGTTTTTTTACAAACTCCAAAGCATCTGTCAAAAGATTGTCTGTTTTTTCCAGATTGATTATTTCTACCCAATTTTTAACCCCGAAGATATAAGGACTTACTGATGGATGCCTGCGCGACTTGGAATACCCATAATGCGCGCCGACAGCAAACATACGGTCTATATTCCCCGTATTTTCTTTAAGTTTTTCGTTTTTTTTCGCTTCTTTTGTTTCCATATAATAACTATGATAATAACAAATTATATATATTTTTGCAATTTTTATATTTGTCTTATTGGTCTTATTGGTCTTATTTTGTTACTTGGAGGCAATATTTCCAAGTAAATTTATTTCCTCAAATACCGCCAAAATGTCGTCAATATTTCCTCCTAAAATACTATCAATATTGTGCCATGATTTTTTAAGACGATGGTCTGTAACTCTGTCCTGCAAAATATTATATGTCCTGATTTTTTCAGACCTGTTGCTATTCCCTATCTGCTCTTTTCTGTCAGATGAAAGTTTCTTTGCTTCTTCTTCGTTTTTTATAACTTCTAATTTAGCTTGGAGTATTTGCAACGCTTTTTCTCTGTTTTTCTGCTGACTTCTCTCTGAAGTGCTTCTTACATCAATACCTGTCGGTTTATGAACAAGTCGCACCGCTGTTTCAACTTTATTCACATTTTGTCCGCCGGCGCCGCCCGAACGCGAGAATTCCATTTCAATATCAGCCATATCAATTTCAAATTTTGTCTTTTTCCGTATTGGAAGAATTGCGACAGAAGCGGTTGATGTGTGCACTCTCCCTAATTTTTCTGTCGCAGGTATCCTCTGAATTCTATGGACTCCCGTTTCGTAACGAAATTTTTTATAACAATCTTTTCCTCTTATCTCAAAAGACGCTTCTTTGTATCCGCCAATTGCATTTTCTGATTTATTAACAGGCCTAAATTGCCATCCGTTTTTCTCAGCGTATTTCTCATACATTAAAGCGATGTCTTGAGCGAAAAGAGAGGCCTCGTCGCCACCGGCGCCGGCTCTGATTTCAAGAATAAGCTCATTTGGAAACTTTTCTTCTTCCTCTTCAGTAGCCGTGATTTTTTCAATTTTTTTCATTATTCCGTTTTTCTGCTCTTTTATATTTTGTAATTCTTCTTCAGCGAGCTCTTTCATCTCTTTGTCTTTTGTCATTTCAAAAATTCTTTCTTCTTCTTTTGAGAGCCGTTCATATTCCGCGGCAAAATATGCTGTTTTTGGATTATTTTTATATTTTTCTTGATTTTCCATAATAATTATTATAACAAAATAATACACCTATAAAGATGGCTTATGTTTTTTAATCATTCCATATAACGAAGTAAGTTTTAGAAAATCCTGTGTAATTTATGTCAATAAATTACTATAAATTATATGCGAATTATTACCAGAACGCGAAAGATATTTATTCTTAAAAAACTTATTTAGCGAACTTTTTTGCTTTTGCCATTCGCGCTTTGAATTTTTCAACACGGCCAGCGGTATCAATAATTTTTTCAGAACCTGTATAAAATGGATGACAAGCGCTGCATACTTCAACTTCTATTTTCTCGGCAGTAGAACCGACTTCAAAAGAGTTGCCGCAAGAGCAGGTTATATTGGCGTTTTTATAATATTTAGGATGTATTTCTTTTTTCATATTTTAATATTTTAATTCAGTCAAGTGTTTATTCTATGAATTGATATAATATCATCTTTTAGCTTGATTGCAAGATGTCTATAAGTTTTTGATATTTTGCGGCTAATTCTATAACATCATCTCCATAAAATGAATATGATGGTTTTTCCGCGTTTTTCCAACCGGCAAGATATCGCAAAGCAGCAAGCCGTTCGGCATATTGAGTGCCTTTGTCGGCGCCATTGTCCATTAAAAGAATGGCAGATGCCATAAAAGCGTCACTCGGGTCCCATGGGTTTGGCGGATTATGACCGGTGGTTTTTGCGATTCTATCTGTATAAAGAGCCCATGTTGTCGGCATAAACTGCGCCGGCCCCATCGCTCCGCCGCATCCATACCATGGTCTTTTTGAAACAGGCAAAGTATCCGGATTAAGTCCAAGATCGGAAGTTATCTTTAAAAATGCCGCTTTTTGCTTTTCAGCGCTTGTGATATAACCAATATTCTTATAACATTGATAAAGGTCTTCTTTCCAGTTTCCTGTGCCTATATTTTCACCAAGATTGGATTCTTCAGCTATAACTCCCAATATAAGAGCCGTTCTCACGCTTGTTTTTTTGGACGCGGCATTCGCAAGTTCAAGCGCCTGCTCAAACGGTATAGCGGCGGAACCACGCAATGCGAACAGCTCGCTTCTGATTTGCGCCGCGCTTTTTTCTTTTGTTTTTATAAGTTTTTGGTATTCTGCCTCAACGCCTTTTGTCGCTTCAACTATTGCTTGTTTTTCTTTTTCTTGTTTTTCTATTTTATTTTTTTGCAATATTTGAATATCGCGAAGTTCTAATTCTTCCGATTTTTTATCTTGAAACGCGCGTTTCTGTGATTCTGTGCTTACCTTTGTTCCTTCTATTTCTTCAAAAGATTTATTGAGAGCTGTTTTTATTGAATTAAATGTATCAATATCTTCAAAGAAATCCGAAAGATTTTGGTTTCCGAGTATTATTTCAGCTAAAGAAACATTATCAATTTTATTTGTTTTTCTTATAAGTTGTCCGAGAGATTCTTTTTCTTTTTCCAACTTTTCATTGAGCGCGCCTATCACTTCTTCTTTTTTATTTATATCCTGATTGATTTTGATTATAGAAATATCGCGCGCTTTTATGGAGAGTTTCGTTTTTTCTATTTGCGCTTCAAGGATTGCCACATCGCGTTCAAATGAGACCCTTTCTCTTTGTTTGTTTTGAAGCAGTATTTGCTGGGTATTTATTTCCTCTTCAATTATTTCAAGATTACTTTCAAGCTGAGCTCGGCGAGCTTCAACACTGCTTTGAGCGTATGTGATTTGCGTATAAAGTATTATAAAAAATATAAATAGAAATATAATCGGGTAAATAAAAATAAGCGATTTATTTCTCTTAAATTTAAAATCCATATAATTATATTATATCAATTTTAGCGACAATATAAAAATCCACGTTCTAGCTCATCAAAAAGGTTACCGTAAAAGAGTGGATAGCTCATAAATAGGTTACCGTAGTCGTATATGACTATGGAAACAAAAAACAACATA
>PFAA01000018.1:10025-12968 GCA_002778715.1 Candidatus Campbellbacteria bacterium CG10_big_fil_rev_8_21_14_0_10_35_52 | reverse complement strand
TTATGCAATCCAAGGGCTGTCCTTGGATAATTTCATTTAAGCACTTTGCAAAAGAGATGCTATCCATACATGCTGAGACACGCGACGATTTACATAATCTTCACCTTGAATAAGTTTCCACAAGTCAAAGTTTCCACAAGTCAGACTTGTGGAAAGTGATAATTTATAAACTTGGTAAGACATGAAACAAACAAAAACAGCCTTTGTAGGGCTGTTTTTGTTAATCGTCCATATTTCTATCTTATATGGAGATTGAAAATCTTAACTAAATAAATTAGTTAACACTCTGCCATGTCTGAACTGAAAAGGCTGTGTTTGAAGGGAATCCCGGCAAACCATAACCATTTGTCCAGTCTAGATTATCCTCTGATGCTGCTGTAGCTACCGGAGTCGTAGTTGAGAATGGCGACCAGATAATGTTATCTGTATTATCATTACCTGCTTCAACTGTTGTGACAGTACCCATCAAATCTGCAAGAGATGGATATGATGTGTCAGCAAGAAGAGCAAGCGTAATTGAATCAACTACAGTCGTGCTAGGGTTAGTAACCGTAGCGGCCTTAACAATATAAGTCTTTGAACTGTTCGCAGGAACAATTTTAGCTTGGGAAGTATTTGCCGCTTCAAACTCTATAAGAGTTTCTGAAGCCACAGTTGAGGTTGCAGTAGTGTTAAACGCTACATTATCACCATAAAGAGTGAAAGCGTTTATGCTTGCTGAACCACTTGTGGCAACAGAGAAGCTAAACTTGTTAAACACTACATCCCTATTATTAGGGTTTGTAACTGTAAATGAATACAAGCTTGATCCCGCTGTCAATGTCCCACCATTACTTGTTACGGCAATAGAAGGAATCGTTCTAAAGATTCTCAAACCATTTGTCGTAACATCTGAAGTTGTTCCGCCATCTATTGTCGTATTAGAGCTAGCCCCCGTTGCATAGTTACCATTAGTTCCATTATTGTCACCATCGTAAGTAATAGCTAAGAAAGCTCCGGGAGTTCCTTCGTTTATATTTTGAGCCGAAAGGTCTCCCTTAACTGTAATTAATATTGACTCACCAGCTCCAATTTTTGGCGCAGGAGACAATATTGTAGATGTAGCATTATCTGAATTTGCGCCTCCAAATTGAGCCGTACCAATTTGAGTTCCTCCATTCCACAATGTTACTCTTTCTCCAACAAGGTCAGCTGGTGAATTTGAAGCGGTATTACCCAATTCAAGAGCAATTTGCTTCAAATCAATTGCTTCTTTAGCTCCTGCTGTAAACCTTAGTTTAGCAAGAGTTACACCACTTGTGCCAGCTTGAGCATTTGTGTATAGAAGCGAACTATCGTTTGTAACAGTATATGACCCGCTTGTAGCCGCAGTCATAGTGTTACCGTCATCCGCGGTAGTTGTTTCCGCAACTGTCTGATTTGAAACAACTGTGGTTGCTCCTGTGTATGACCCAAGAGCTGATAGACCCCATTGAACCGTGCCTGAAGTTGCGCCGGCTGATAGATCACATTTCAATGAAACGATCTTTTGCGTACCTTTTGATACGATTAACCCTCCATCATTAAATGTAAATGTTGTATCGCTTCCTGATGCTGCCAATGTTACATTTGTGTTATTTGTAATATTGTCTGAACCGTCATAGATATTACAGTTTGAAAGCTGTGAATTTGAAACTGTACCCAATATATGCTTTAAAGGAAGATTCGCAAGTCTTATATCCTCGCCTGATTGACCAGCGTCAAGAATATATCTTGCAAATTCAAATCCTTTCGCGCCAGCAATAACGCTTCTATCAGAAGGTTGTGATGAAACACTAATTGCTAACGCTCCCGCTTTAACTGTCATCGTATTAGCTGTAATAGCTGAATTAAATGTTGAGAGAGAAATTGTTTCTCCGGTACTTTGTCCAGTTATAGTTGTCCACTGTGTTGAAGGTGTTGTGGAAGCGGAAACAGTATCGTTTGTCACAAAAGCTGAACCAAGTTTACCCTTCAAAGAAAGTGTGGTTTTACCAACCGGGAATGTTACGCTATCTGTAAATGTTACAGTACCATAAGCTGAATCCGTAGCTGTGCTTGCTCCATCCACAGGGCCGGCAACTACTGAACCATTTTGGTCTACCAAACTAATACTTGTAATGTTCTCGGCTTCATCTGTTGTTGCTTGAAGATTGAATATCATCTGTTGGATTGAAATAGGTTCTCCTCTAACTTCAACTTCAAATGCTCCAAGTGGTTGGTTTGGAGACAGTATTGCAATATTCTGAGCCGCTACTATATTTGATTTAGAAATTGAACTTACTGAACCAGCTGAAATCGTTACATCATACGCAGGATAAGCCGGTGTCAATTCATCGTTAAATGTACCTTCAGCAATTGAACCTCCTGTCGTATCTCCGTCATCTGCTGAAATTCCATATTTGAATGTTTCGCCTATTACATAAAGGTCTGTTGCTTTGTAAAGGTCAAAAGTTACAGTTCTTCCAGAGCCACTAACTATATCTCCTTTTATGGAGACTTCTTTTGAAAGACCTTTGTCAATTACGATTCCATCTCCAAAACTTGCTGTGTAATATTTACCGTCTGCTGAAACTGTCATCGGATATTCAACTCCGCCAACAATCGTTACCAAATTGTCAAGGTCAGACGAAGCGGCAGAACCTGATTGATTCCATCTTATTGAATGCATTCTTATCTTTTCTGCTGAACCTGCTGTAACTCTCAAAGATGAGAAAATATAACCTGTTGTTCCGATTTCTTTTGAACCTGCATCGGCAGATGGATCAAGAGATCCTCTTTCAGGTGTAGCTGTTCCAATTGTAAGTGAAGCATTAATTGTCTGTGATGTGCCTGTTATTGGAAGTGAACCGGAAACTGTTGCTCCAGTGTTAATAGCTATTACATCAAGTCGTGGAATTCCTCCGTCTCTTGTTGAGTTGTCCG
>PFAA01000018.1:9741-9919 GCA_002778715.1 Candidatus Campbellbacteria bacterium CG10_big_fil_rev_8_21_14_0_10_35_52 | reverse complement strand
AACGACATCGCCGTCAGAACCGGCTGTTACGATAAAGTTCGTAAATGGAACTCTTGCCGCGCTGTCTGGGGCAAGTGTTGCCAATGGCTGTGTTCCCGCAATAACATTCAAGCCCGTTCCGACTGATGGCGTCGTTGGTGTTTCAGGCGTTGTAGGCGTTGTAGGCGTTGTCGCCACT
>PFAA01000018.1:7586-9723 GCA_002778715.1 Candidatus Campbellbacteria bacterium CG10_big_fil_rev_8_21_14_0_10_35_52 | reverse complement strand
AAACTTCAGAAGCGTATTTGTTCTGGAATTTCGCGACTGCCGATTTTGTAAGAGAACCGAAATAATCAGATTCTTGCCCCGCAGAACCGATTCCCGACGAAGCGATTTGTGTCGCAGAGTCGGAGTTTAGGAATTTCTGAAGAGCTAAAACATCAGCGCCATTACTTCCTATGGTCAAATTAGTTGACCATGTGTATGGACATACGCTTGATGTTGATGTCCCGCCTGTTGTTGGCGTGCCACCCGATAAAGATGTTTGCACATTGTTAATCGTTGCTTGGTCAGCCCCAAAAGACTGTAACAAAGAAATGATTGCGTCTATCTGACTTTGCGTCAAAGCCGCATGCGCTGTCGTAACTGAACCGAACAAAAGCGCGAACGCAAGTGCCACTCCAGTTAAACCAATAGCAATCTTTAAAGCTATTGAATTAGTTTTTGTAATACTCATAAATAATGGTTAATTTTTAATTTAATTATATCTTTTATTATTCCGCGTTATAATAATAAATTTTGCGAAATTTTATAAAGATAATTTTTGCGCGAAAGGATTTTTGTTCGACCAAAAATAATTTCCGCGCGTCTTGTTAATAATAATTCTTACTGTTCTTTTACTATCCTAAAATGTCCTATATTGCATCGACGCAGGACAAAAAAGGTTAGTTGATGAAATTTAGACCGAATTTCAATCGTATGCATCCGATGATGGAATTGGGAATTTCTGAAACTATTTATCGCGATATGTATTATCGCTAACTATGGATTTTCATATTTAATTTTCAATGGACTTTCTTATCTTAATGATGTCTTAAATATCGTCTTATCTTATATTTTCATTACAGAAATCCGTCTGTTTATTGAAAGGTCGCAGTGGTCGGCTGAAACGATATTATGCAAAATTTTTATGTAAAATGCAAGTGTTTTATATTGTCTAAAATATAGTCAAATAAAACACTGAATAATCATCAAGTTGGAAATCTATATATAATTATATAACAACAGCAATACATACAATAGCGCTGTCAAACAAAATATGTGGATAACTAATAAAAGCTCGTAAAAAAAGAAATGTTTTTAAAAAGATACTAAAAAATATCAGATTCTTTAATATATTTTTATTGCAGTGTAATTTAATTTAATTTATATTTTGTCTTTAAGTTTTGTCTTTTATGCCAATCTTCGCGCTAAACTATAAACGCTCCATCTTTTATTGCCTTTTTTCTCTAAGACACCTTCATTTGCAAGCGCCATCAATTCACGCTGCAAAGTTTTGGAACTGCATCCGTGAATTGTGTTTGAAACATCTTTTGTGGTAATAAAAGACGCTTTTTGAAGCAATTCAAGTATTGCGTTTCTCCGACTATTATGTCGGACATCAGATGTTTTTATATTGATGTTAATCTTTTGTCTTTTTGCAATATTCCTTGTATTTTTTATGTCTTTTATAAAATGTCCTTTTGAAACTTGGGGCATTATTTTATTATGTCTTATAGATTTTTGCTCAATATTTGTATTTTCCGCAATAATTTTATCGTCTTTATTCAATTCTTGTTTCAGAGCATAGGTCTCATATAAATCTGGAACATTAAAAAAATCTTTTGTTAGAGATATATTTCCAGATTCAATATCTTCTTTTCTTGCTTTTATAAGAACGTCTAAATCAATGTATTCTTGCCTTAATATCATTGAATTCATTTCAGAGATATATCCTGAAACGCGCGCTATGTCAATTAGAGAGATTATTTCCATAATAAAAGAAAGTGTGGAATCTAAAGAGATATTATCGCTATTATTTATATTGAAAGATTTATTTATCTTTAAGGACATTTTTTGTAAATCTATAATATTAGAGAAAATATTTATAGACCTTTCTCTCAATAAATTCCTCAACATTTCACTCTCCGAAATAAAATTAGTAACCATATAGATAGCGGATGAGAGTTTTTCCGCTTTCTTGTATAAAAATGTATATAGGTGATTACCATCTAAAAAATTACCTATTTCAGCGTTTTTAATACTTTTTTCCGTAAGATTTCTGTTTTTGTTTATACTGTTTTTTTCATCCATATTTATTGCTTCTTATGTTGTCCTTTATTTTAAGTGTATGCAATATTTATGTCTTTTATGTATGTTGTCTTTT
>PFAA01000018.1:2152-7572 GCA_002778715.1 Candidatus Campbellbacteria bacterium CG10_big_fil_rev_8_21_14_0_10_35_52 | reverse complement strand
TACAATAAATGTATTTATAAAATCAACTTTTTTGCAAAAAATACAATTTCGCTTTATTATAACTATGAATTACGAAACGCAAAAATTTAGGTCCTTGATCGCAAAATCTTTTTATTTTTTAAATGTTTTTGCTCAATAGACCATAAATTTTTGCGTTTCGTAATTCACAAATTATAAGTAATTTGCAATTCATATATAAATACTTTTTTATGTTATTATTTTAATGTTCATTTATCAAAATAAATATGTTTAATTTTTTTAAAAATAAAAATAAAAAAAATAAAAAAAATAACCGCAATAAACAGTTGGGAATATTTGACAGCTTAAAGAAGGATACAATAAGAGGAATATTAGCCATACTCTTTTTTATCATTGGCGTATTTTTTATACTATCGGCGTTTGGCAATGCCGGCATAATCGGCAATGGCATATTTAGATTTTTTTCTTCTATGTTTGGCGTAGGATATTTTATACTTCCCATATTGTCTTTTTTGTTGTCGGCTTTGTTTATAAAATCATTCAATAATTCATTTGGTATTTTAAAAATAATAAGCGTAGCGGTTTTCTTTTTGTCCGGCATAGGACTTGTAGAATTAATTTTCACGGACAAAGGCGGTTTATTTGGCGACATAATAGTCAATCCGCTTGTTGGACTCTTTGATGTTTTTGTAACACTGATGATACTTTGGGGAATGGCGATAGCGTCCATATTGATATTGTTTGAAGCGAAACTGCCGTCGCTTGAATCATTGAAGACAATTTTCAGCAAAAAAAATTCGCAAGAAGAAGAATACGAATCTTATGATGAAAATGAAGATGAGGAAGAGAAAATTGAAGAAGATGAGGAAGAGAAAACAAAAACCGAATATAATAAAAATGAAAAGAAGAAATCAACAATAAAAAACATATTCGGATTAGGAGAAAATAAAGATACTGATGAAATAATACAAATAAAACAAATACGAGTCGGCTCATATACGCCTCCCCCGCTCTCTCTGCTTGAAAAAGACAAAGGCAAACCCGGAGTCGGAGATATTAAAGCAAACGCGAATATAATCAGGAGAACTCTTCAGAATTTCGGCGTTGATGTTCAAGTGGATGAAATATCAATAGGACCAAGCGTTACAAGATACGCGCTCAAACCCGCGGAAGGCGTGCGTTTATCTAAAATAATAGGACTGCAAAACAATCTTGAGTTGGCGCTCGCGGCGCACCCTGTGAGAATAGAAGCGCCGATACCGGGGAGGTCGCTTGTCGGTATTGAAGTGCCAAATACTGCGAAAACAACAGTTGGTCTCTATACCCTGCTCTCTTCCGAGACATATCAAAAATCTAACAAACCGCTTCTTGTGTCGCTTGGAAAAGATATTGCGGGCCAGTCACATTTCGCCGATTTGGCAAAAATGCCTCATCTTCTTATAGCGGGCGCCACAGGGTCGGGCAAGTCGGTTTCTATTCATACTATTATAAACTCGTTATTGTTTAGAAATTCCGCTCAACAATTACGGTTTATAATGATTGACCCTAAACGGGTGGAACTTACGCTATATAATAATATTCCGCATCTTTTAACGCCTGTGATAACAGACGCAAAAAAAGCGATATTGGCTCTAAAATGGGCAGGTAAAGAAATGGAAAGACGATACGAAATACTTGAGAAGAATTCCTCGCGAGATATAGATTCATATCATAAACACATATCTGAATTCGCAAAAAAACAAAATGACGAGGATATGAAAGAAGTTGACCAAATGCCGTATATTTTAGTCATAATAGATGAACTTGCTGATATTATGCAAATGTATCCGAGAGAACTTGAATCCGCTGTGGTGCGGCTCGCGCAAATGAGCCGAGCTGTTGGAATACATCTTGTTCTTTCAACGCAAAGACCTTCCGTAAATGTCATCACCGGACTTATAAAAGCGAATATTCCTTCACGAATCGCTCTGCAAGTGGCGTCGCAAATTGATTCCCGAACAATTTTAGACGGCTCTGGGGCGGAAAAATTGCTCGGAGCCGGAGATATGCTTTATTTATCCGGAGATATGTCTAAACCAAAAAGATTACAGACGGCTTTTATATCTGAAAACGAAGTAAAAAAAGTAACAAAATATCTGATAAAAAATTATGGCTATGATACGCAAAACGAAATTAACCTTTCTACAGAAGGCGCGCGCGACATAAACAACAGCGCCGTGTTTGAATCCATACTTGAAGATAACGAAGGCGATGAAGAAGACGAGCACTACGAGGAAGCGAGGAGCATCGTAATACACGCTGGCAAAGCGTCCACATCATATCTTCAAAGAAAACTTCGCATCGGCTATTCGCGCGCGGCGCGCCTTATAGATATGCTTGAAGAAAAAGGCGTAATCGGACCAGCTGACGGAGCGAAATCAAGAGAAATTTTTGAGAAAAATCCCGATAAAAATAAAGATGATGAGGATGAAAAAAACATTGATGAACAACAAAAGATATAAATTTCAAATTTTAATATAATGGAATAACAATGAAAAATCCCAAAAAGATTCTGAAGTTAAGTATTCTAATATTCTTTGCGGTTATAGTGTTCGGCTATATTATATTTCAGGCAAGAAATATTATAATAGGTCCGATAGTAAAAATAAAAACACCGATAAACGGCTCGCGTCTGAAAGAATCTTTAATTGAGATAAAAGGCGTCGCGAAAAATATATCTTATATAAGTATGAATGATAAACAGATATTCACGGACGATAATGGCGTGTTTAGTCAAAAATTGCTTCTATTTCGCGGATATAATATAATAATAATTAGAGCAGTTGATAGATTTGGCAGAGAAACTCAAAAAAAATTAGAACTTATTTATTAAAAATAATTTAAACGCGAATTATGGCAAAAACAAAAATGCCGCTAAAAAAGAGTGGTTCAAGCATAGACGAGACAATTAGAGAAATAAAAACAAAGTTTGGCGAAGAATCCATAATGAAGCTCGGGGATGCGCCGAAAGTGGGCGTGGACGCTATACCGACCGGCTCCATAGGTCTTGACTGGGCGCTCGGTATTGGCGGTTTCCCCCGTGGAAGAATAATTGAAATATTCGGACCAGAATCATCGGGGAAAACAACCCTTGCTCTTCACGCAATCGCGGAAGCTCAAAAAAAAGGCGGAATATGCGCGTTTATTGACGCAGAGCATGCTATGGACCCTGAATACGCAAAAAGATTGGGCGTAAAAACATCGGAGCTTTTGATTTCTCAACCCGATACAGGAGAACAATCTCTTGAAATTACGGAATCTCTTGTCCGTTCAGGAAAAATTGATGTGATTGTAATTGACTCTGTCGCGGCGCTTACTCCAAAAGACGAAATAGAGGGAGATATGGGAGCGCACCATGTGGGAAAACAAGCGCGATTGATGTCGCAGGCGCTTCGCAAATTAACCGCAATCGTCGCGAAATCAAAAACTATTATTATATTTATAAACCAAATAAGAATGCAGATAGGAATAATGTTTGGAAATCCAGAAACCACTACCGGAGGCAAAGCGCTCAAATTTTATACTTCCGTGCGGTTGGACATAAGAAGAATCGCTCAAATTAAAAAAGGAGACGAAGTGATGGGTGGCCGTGTGAGGGTAAAGGTGGTAAAAAATAAAGTTGCCGCTCCTTTCAAGGTAACGGAGTTTGACCTTATGTATAATGAAGGAATTTCCCGTGAAGGAGAACTTTTAGCGCTTGGCGAAAAATATGGCATAGTCCAGAAATCGGGAGCGTCATACAGCGCGGGAGAAGAGAAACTCGGCAGAGGATACGACGCGGCTCGGCAATATCTAAAAGAAAATAAAAAAATCGCTGAACAAATACTCAAAGAAATCCGTAAAAAACTTTCCTCGTAATCAAAATCTCCCGCGACTATGCTGTGAGTGATTTTAATTTATTTTTTAGCTTTTTTTTTTCGCATTAAAAAATATATTTCGCGCGCGCAAAAATACTCTTTATCGTATCTTTCACAATCCAAATGACAAACGCCGCGAAACCAAATATTATAAACTGCGCAGCAAGCTCTGTGTTCATTGCTGAATAAAACATAAAATTATAAAGCCCTATTGTGTCGCTCCACTTTGGCATATTATTCGCCACAGCGGTAATATTTACAAATACTTTTATGCCATACAAAAGCGCCGCGCCGATGTATATTTTAAATGCCGTCCTGCTTAAAATTTTGCGAAGAATATATATTGCGTAAATTCTTCTCATTATTCTTTTTTTAAAAATATTATCCATATATATTTTAATTTATATTGCCGTATTTAATTTATTAAGCGTCCCTATCTGCCGTCTCAATTGCAGATTGCTGTATTAATTTTTCTAAATTCTTTTTTTGCGCGATGAATTCTTGTTTTTATCGCGCCAAGCGATACTCCTTCTGTTTTCGCGATTTCATCTTGATGTCTGCCTTCAATGAAATGCAGACGCAAGACCTTGCTTAAATACTCCGGCATCTTTGACAAAACAGAGATAATATAATCTTTTAATTCTTCTTTTTCAAATTGCTTCATATCTTTATCAGCCATAACTTCATACCACTCGGGGTCCGGATTAAACACCGCTTCGCGATGTTTTTTCATTTTTTTATACCGCGTAAAAGAAGTATTAAGCAGTATTTTATATCCCCAAGATTTAAATGAAGCTCCTTCTTGAATATGAAAACGCGAAGCATTCGCGTAAATCTTCGCAAATGTCTCTTGCGCGACATCTTCAGCATCTTCTTTATTTTTAAGCACCGATTCCGCTTTTCTTATAAAAGCATTTTGATACCTATCCAAGAGAATGCCGAAAAAATATGGCTGTCGCGTTGATAAGGCCAAAATTTCTTCGTCGCTTTTTTCCATATTAAAATTGTTTCGTAATTTATCTTCTTCCATTTGAATGCATTATATCCGCCTTCTTAACTTTTGCAACAAGTAAAATTATAAAAAAGTTTCAATCTCATTAGTAACCTTGAATTAAATTTAATCTGTAATTCAATGTGTAATATAATACCAAGGTTAATATCGAGATTGAACCTTGTTGTTTTTGAAACCTCGGTATTTTTGCTTCATATACTGCGAGCGCGCTTGCTCTCATATAAGACATCCGTATTACAGATAGGTATAGCAAAAAATCAATGGATTTCTGTATATATCTTGCAAAAACTTGTCATTAGCTCATTAATGCTCAGAAGAAAGTGCATTTATTGCGGGTATCTGCTATAATAAAAATGTGAGCGCCACGAGTGTGGTTCTAACAACGAAAGTCTATGAAAATACCGCCGTAAGGCGGTATTTTCATTTTTTCATTTTTTGTTTTTTGTTTTCTTTGAAGATCTTGCAACATCGAGGTTCAACCTCGATGTTATCCGCATCGCTGTTGTCTATCTATTATCTATGGATTTCTTCCC
>PFAA01000018.1:0-2137 GCA_002778715.1 Candidatus Campbellbacteria bacterium CG10_big_fil_rev_8_21_14_0_10_35_52 | reverse complement strand
TTCATCCAGGTCAATTGATTTTTGTATTTCATCTATCGCTTTTTGTCTTTGTCCGATTTGCAAATATGCCGCGCCAAGCGACAAATGAAAATGCGCGTTCTTTGGCTCTTTTTCAACCGCTATCTGCCAAACATAATTGCAATACCTATTTTTTTGCGGTATAATTTTATTATAATGCTTAATTATAATGAAATAACAAAAGGAAAATTTATCGCGTTTGACGACGCTCCGTATGAAACGCTTTCTTCTCATATTTTTAGAAAACAGCAAAGAAAACCTGTAAATCAGGTAAAAATAAAAAATTTAATCACGGGAAAAGTAATTGAAAAATCGTTTCATCAATCGGATAATGTGGAAGAAGCGAATATAGAAACAGAAACGATAGTATATATTTATAAAAATAAAGGAGAGTTTTATTTTAGAGCTCTCAATGATAAAAGCAAACGGTTTAATTTAAGTAATGAAATTATCGGAAATAAAATGAAATTTGTAAAAGAAAATTCTAAAATAACCTCTCTTGTTTTTAATGAAAAAATTATAGGTATCAAAATTCCAATTAAAATGGATTTGAAAGTTATTGAAGCGCCGCCTGCCACGAAAGGAAATACGGCGCAAGGCGCGAATAAACAAATAACACTTGAGACAGGAGCTGTAATTAACGCGCCTCTGTTCATAAACGAAGAAGATATTGTAAGGGTAAATACTGAAACGGGAGAATATACGGAGAGAGTGAATTAATTAATCACATAAGGCAATAGTCCCATAAATCTCGCTCTTTTTATTGCGGTGGCGAGTTTGCGTTGATTTGTCGCGCTCGCGCGTGTGTTTATTCGCTGATTTATTCTTCCGTGATTTTTAAGACAGCTTTTTAGAAGCTCCGTGTCTTTGTAGTCAATATGTTTTATTTTATTTGTTAAAAAAAAGTTTTGCATCTTTATATTTGAAAATTAATGATTATAAGTTATAAATAACTTAAATCTTTTTAAAAAAATTAAAATGGTATATCTTCTGGTTTAATATCGTCTTCCGGATATTCAATATCGTTAGACGGCATCTGTTGCGCGGTATTGTCTGTCTTTCCCCGCGGCGCGGATTGTGTTTTAACTCCTCCGCCTCCAGCGCCTCTTGGTCCAAATTGCACTCTATCGGCAACTATTTCTGTCCTGTATTTTTTTACTCCGTCGCTCTCCCAACTTCTTGTCTGCATTCTTCCCTCAACAAAAGCGGAGCTTCCTTTTTTAAGATATTGCGCGACTGTCTCCGCTTGTCTTCCGAATACGACAATATTATGATACTCCACGCTCTCTTGTTTTCCGCCATCTTTGTCTTTCCACACGCGATTTGTGGCTATAGAAAAAGTCGTAACCTGAATGCCTGAAGGTAATGATTTTAATTCAGGGTCTCTTGTTAAGTTACCGTATATTAATGCTTTGTTTAAATACATATGTTTGATTTGTTTAATTAAATAAAAAATTCAAATTTGCGTTTTATTCCGCTATAAGCTCTTCTATTGTTTTATCAAGCTCTTCTTCCGACATTTTAACTTCTTTTTTCTTCGGCTTGTCTTTTTTTTCTTGAGCGTCTTTTTTAAAAATCTTACTGCCATCGGTATTATATTTGAATTTTTTGACTCCTTCTTTGCTAAATACGGCGTCCTTTGGCGCGAGTGTTGACTCCCGAACGGTCTTTATGATTAAAAATCTCAATATATTATTGTTGGAATCAATAAGTTCTTGGACTTTTATAATATTGTCTTTCCCTATTTCAAACTTAATCCATCCAAAATACGCATTATCAAATTTATATCGCTTGCCGTCAATGTCTTTTGTCATCGTATAAGCGAGAGTAATCAATTTGGGAAATCCTTCCGCGACAAAAATACCGCCGAGTTTTTCAATAGCCGACTTGATAGAATTAATTTCACCGGCGATATTATTTTCTTCAACCGATGGTATGATATGAAAACCAAGCTCATAAACTTGCGTTTCAAAATCATTTTCTATGGTTATTTCACTAACAGACGCTATATCTTCTTTTGTAACTTCATCTATCATATTGAAAACATAATATCATACATTAAAAATTATTTCAAATTTTTGTATAACACCATATATTTTGCGCTCGGCTGGTAATTTAG
>PFAA01000021.1 GCA_002778715.1 Candidatus Campbellbacteria bacterium CG10_big_fil_rev_8_21_14_0_10_35_52 | reverse complement strand
AGATGTCGGATGTATGGGATATCCAAGTTAATAAAAAGGGGAGCTCTTGATTTATTAAATTCTGCTATGTCAGACATTAAAATGACCCAAGCAAGGTTTAGGCCATATGGTAAATGTAAACAGATGATAATAGTTTCATTCGATATATCGAATGAAAAGGAATAAATAAAAAAATGGAGTAAAGGAATTTTTTAGGTGCTAAATTAACTTTTGTTAAGCAGTTAAGAAATGACTTTGTAGCGTCGGTCTTTTCGTAATCCGTGGTGTTGAGCCACTTTCTTTTTGACTGAGGCGAAATAACCATCAATGGTGTTGGTGGTGTTAGGGATATTAAGTTCAGGATATTTTTGATATGTGAAAAGGAAAGGCAGGTTTGTAAACCAGCAAGGTCGGACCTTGCTGTACTTGCTGTATCCTTGTAAATGACCTAAGCAAGGTTTAGTCTATAATGACTTTGAGACTGAGCCTCCAAGTTCTTACTAAAAATAGCAAGGTCGGACGACCTTGCTGTACTTCAGCCATAATTTTGCGCAGGGTCTTGATATTTTTGTTGAGGGAGTAGTAAGGTGCCGATAAAATATAGAGATTTCGTTATACATCAATATTTATACATAAAGCATAATGACGAAATCTCTATATTTTATAACGAATATAATATACATCAAGGTCTGACCTTAATATTTCTTAATATAAAGGTCTGACCTTAATATTTTTTGTTATTTTGTCGTATGATGCTGATAAATATCTTCAATTGCTTTTATAGCGTCTCCAGCGGCTATATTATTTTGATGATAAAGTTCGTCAGTAACATCGCCAGCCGCCCATATACCCGGAGTTGATGACTGTTGATTTTTATGGTCTGTTATAATTCTGCCGTATTCATCCAATTTTACTATATCTTTTACGAAATCTGTTGACGGTATATTTCCTATTTCTACAAAAACGCCGCTTACAGGTAATTCATAGATTTTTTTAGTTTTTAAATCTTTGTAAGAAATGCCAGTTACAAATTTATCGCCTTTGACTTCGGTAATTTCCGCTTCCGTAATTATTTTCATATTCGGATGAGCCGCGACTTTTTTGACGGTAACAATATCGGCTTTACATATCGGTTTTCTGCACAAAAGCGTTACACTTTTCGTATACGCTAAAAGTTGAGCGGCTGTTTCAAAACCAGCATTGCCTCCGCCTATCACGGCAACATCCATATTGGAAAAAAGCGGACCATCGCATGACGCGCAATATGTAAGTCCTTTATTGTCAAATTTTTCCGCTCCTTGGACATTTAGTTTTTTTCTGCGCGCGCCCGCCGCCACAAGAACATTTTTTCCATTATATTTTTTGCCATTTTTTGTTACAGCTATGAAAATATTTTGAGCTTGAGTTAGTGTTTCAACTTTTTCATTTTCAGCGATATCAACAGTATCTTCCGCGTATGCAAACAGATGATTTTTAAAATTTTCAGCGAGTTTTTTTCCCTGTATTGAAATTGTTCCAATCCAGTTTTGGATATCTTCCGACACCGCGCTTTGCCCGCCGAATTCATCTGTAATAAGAATTGTTTTAAGCCGTTTTCGCGCGGCATAAATTCCAGCCGCTACTCCAGCAGGTCCTCCTCCTATTATTATCAGGTCGTATGTCATTGATAAATTACAAATTAAAATATAATAATTAATTTATGATTTAAGTATATAAAAAACAGAACTGTAAATCCAGTCCTGTTTTTTATAATTTATTTAATTTTAGACCTTCTCAAGAATGCAGGTATTACACCCCAATCATCATTATCGTCCTTTTTTTTATTTTCTTCAATCGTTATTTTTGTTGCTTCAGAGTTGGTCGTTTCTTTTTTATTAGAGTTATTGTTTGAATTGATTGTATTAAAAATTTTGCCCCGAGCTTTTTCTTCGCCGATGTCTTTTATTTTTGTATCAGCTTCTCGCATCGCGCCTGTTTGAAATAAACGAGGACTTTTATGAAGTATATTATCCGGAAAACCAGTTGCTATAACAGTAACTTTTACCTCGTTCTTTTTTATGGAGTCGTTTTTAATTGCTCCGAATATTACTTTTGCGTAAGGGTCAATAGATTCTGTAATAACATTAGCCGCTTCCTGAATTTCAAGCATTCCAAGGTCATCGCCACCAGCGACAGCAAACAGAACGCCTTTGGCTCCATTTATGGATATTTCAAGAAGAGGAGAAGATATTGCCATTCTCGCGGCTTCTTCCGCTCTTTTTTCGCCGCCGGCTATGCCTATGCCCATAAGAGCGGAACCAGCATTTTCCATTATCGTTCTTATATCCGCGAAATCAACATTTATAATACCCGGTGTTGTAATAAGGTCTGAAATTCCCTCAACCGCTTGAAGAAGTATATCGTCTGACATCGCGAACGCGCTTTTAATTGTCGTGTCTTTGTCAACAATCGCAAGGAGTCTGTCATTCGGTATGATAATAAGAGCGTCAACTTCCTTTTTTAGATTTTCAAGACCTTTCTCCGCGATTTCCATTCTGTTTTGCCCTTCAAAAGAGAATGGTTTTGTTACGATAGCTATGGTAAGCGCTCCGGATTCTCTCGCGATATTTGCAACGACAGAACTCGCGCCCGTGCATGTTCCTCCTCCCATTCCGCCTGCGATAAAAACCATATCAGACCCTTTTGTGATTTCCTGCAACTCTTCTTTTGTTTCCTCCGCCGCTCGTTTTCCGAGTTCTGGATTCATTCCTGTGCCGAGACCCTTTGTGAGATTTTTTCCTATATGAATTTTTTTCTTTGACAAAGAGTGATGTAAATCTTGCGCGTCAGTATTGACCGAAATAAACTCAACACCTTTGACTTTTGAGTTTATCATATGGTTTATAGCGTTATTCCCGGAGCCCCCAACACCTATAACGCGAATTCGCGCGAATGTTTCTATATCAGGTTTGATTTGTTTCATATAATTAAGAAATTAATTTATTATTTATAATCATATCAGATATAAATAAATTGTGAACTTTGACACAATAAGTATTTATGTCATAATTATTTTTGAAAAAACGCCCTTAATAACAAAGTTGCTGAATTGATAATCTGAATATTTTATATTTATATTTTATGTTTTAGTATTTTACGGAAGAAATCGTTTAATCCAATTTATTATATTTCCGCCGGTCTCTTTCGCAATTTTAATTCCCATAGATTCATTTTCTGTTGAAACACCCCATATGCATAGTCCATACGCCACCGCCCATGAAGAATCTCTGACTTGTCCGCGCATTTGTCCAAATACAGCGGATTCTCCAGAATTCAGCAGAGCTATTTTTGAAGGAAGTTTTAATGCCGCTCGTGCTATGTCTTCTATTGTCGCGATTCCAGAACCACCGCCCGTGATGATAATACCCGCAGGCAATAGCTCGTTTTTTCCTATTTTTTTTAAATGAGCTTCAATGAGTTCAAAAATATCCGAAAGGCGCGCTGTAATAATTTCATCAAGTTTTTTTCTTGGAAAATTAATATTGGAAAGCAGTCCGATTTTTATTTGCTCCGCGTCCTCAAGAGGTATTTTAAATCCAAGAGCTATGTCATTTGTTATATCTGTTGACCCTATTGAGAATACTTTAAGCGATATTGGGATATTATTTTCAAACACAACTATTGACACGGTTTCAGCGCCTATATTCGCAAGAATAGAGCCCGCGATTTTCTGCGCTTTGCTTAATGTGACAAAACTGCCGGCAATAGGAGATGCCATTACATCTTCTACGACGATTCCGGTTTCTTCAACCGCCGCAATCAGGTCGTTTAGATGCTGTTCAAGACATATAATAAATAATATTTCCGCTTCTATCTTGCTTCCTTTCATACCCTGCGGTTTTCCAAGCGCGATTTGCCCGTCTATTTTGTAGCATATTGGTATTTCATGAAGAATTTTTCTATTTATGAGTTTTTGTTCAACTTTTTTTTCACTATCCCTTATCGCTTTTTCAATATCAAGGTCGGTGATTTCAGAATCAGCTCGCGAGATTACAGCGCTTCCTTTTGAGCATACTTCCTCAAGACCAACGCCACCTATTGAAATAAAAGCCTTTTTTATTTTTACTCCGGACGATTTTTCCGCTTGTTCAATTGCCGTATTTATACTGTGTATAGTGTCATTTGAATTTATTATATAACCATGCCGCAACCCTTTTGATTGAGCAAAACCCGCGCCTATAACTTTTGGTATTTTTGTATTTTTATCATTTTTTGTTACCACCACTTTAATTTGGTAAGTTCCAATGTCTATTCCTGTTGTAATATTGCGAGTCATAATGAAATTAGGCGCTAAAATTTTTTCTATAAAATAAATTGTTAAAATAATTCAGATTTATACAATGCGCGAATTGTTGTAATTTTATTATACAACATAGTATTCAAAATCCACAAATTTTATATGAAAATTAGCGATAAAATCTATATTTGTAATAAATTGCAAGATTAGTCGCTGGTATAGTTTTTAAATTTTAATCTTATTTTTTCTTCTTCTTTTTCCATTTTTTTTCCATGAGCAAACCCTTTAAGATGCAGTAATCCGTGTATAAACAGATATATTATAAATTCATTTTTTCTCATTTTAAATTTTACCGCGTCTCGTTTCGCGGTTTCAGGACATATAAATATTTCACCGTTTGATTTTGAAAGAGGAAAAGCAAGCGCGTTTGCGGATTTATCTTTATCGCGATATTTTTTATTAAGAGATTTTGATTTTTTACTTCCAATAAAGACAACGCTTAATTCATAATTTTTCCCCAATATATATATTTTTATCTTTTCAAAAGGCAAGCTTTTAAGCTTGCCTTTTGTTGTTTTTGAGATTGAAAAAGCGCTCTCTTTTTTCATTATATAAAATTTTTATTTCTTTCTTATAAATTTTTCATTTTGTTCAGTTATTTTTCCTAATTTTATCAATTCATTCTTTTTCTCTCTTTTAGTTATTGATTTAAGAGTTTGCTTCTTTTTTATATACGGTGACAGCTGTCTTTGATAGTATCTTAAACCGCGAACGCGCGTGAGTATTCCCGAGCCGCGAACCCTTTTAGTGAATCTTCGTATAAGACCGATTGAATTTTCTTTACTGTCTTTTTCTACTTGAATATTTATACTCATACCATTACATTATCATATAATTTATCCGCGAGCAACATTTCTACAGTCCATCAATTTTGCATTCAAGTATGTCAAATGTCAATATCAAAGGCGTTAATATCAAATCAATATTAAGGTGTCAATATCAAAGCGAATCCTTTATATTCCCAAAAAAAATAAAATCATACGATATATCGAATGAAACAATAAATAATATGTCGGCACATTCAACTATCAATTGCAACACTTTGTTTAAATACCGAGAATATCAGGCACAACCTTGACATACCGACTAAATACTAGACTAAGAAAAAGATTTGTCGGAAAAACTCTGCTTGATGTATTATTAGAAAAAACAGGTGTTGCAATTGATTGTTGAACTGGGGTCCTGAATAAATGACTAACCTCACATACATATTGCACTCATTAATCAAATGGGCGCAATATGAGAATACAAAGTAAATATAGAGGAGTCAAAGGTTTTTTGACAGTTTA
>PFAA01000036.1 GCA_002778715.1 Candidatus Campbellbacteria bacterium CG10_big_fil_rev_8_21_14_0_10_35_52 | reverse complement strand
ATTTACATTTAGGATAATTATTGCAGGAAATAAATCTGCCAAATTTGCCGTCGCGTTCCACGAGCTTTCCATTTTTGCATTTTGGACAATTTTCTCCAGTTTCTTTTGGTCCCTCAAGTTCTTTTCCGTCAATCATTCTTCCGCCATTACAGTTCGGAAATAATGAACAGCTTAAAAACTTTCCCGACTTTCCAAGTTTTATAATCATACGCGCGCCACATTTCGGACATTTATATTCTTCAGGCGCATTGCCTAAATTTGTGATTTTCTCAATATCTTTTTTTGAATTCACATTTTTTGTAAAGGGTTTATAGAAATCGGAAAGTGTTTTGACATACTCTCTCTTGCCATTTGCTATTTCATCAAGCTCATTTTCCATTTCCGCGGTGAAAGAATCGCTTATGTATTTTTCAAAATTATCTTCAAGAAATGAGCTTACCACATCGCCGGTATCGGTAGGAAAAAGTGTTTTACCTTTTTTTTCTACATAATTGCGAACAGCAAGCGTGCGCACAATAGACGCATAAGTAGAAGGTCTGCCTATCCCTCTTTTTTCAAGTTCTTTGATAAGCCCTGCCTCTGTATATCTAAAAGGCGGCTGTGTTTGTTTTGCTTCCGAGCGTATTTCCGCGAGTTTTAATGTTTCGCCAATACTTGCCTCTGGAAGCTCCACATCCTCGCCACGCGCTATAGGGTCTGCTTTTAACCATCCATCAAAAAGCGTTCTTGAGCCGTTTACCGTGAAATCCGGTATTTTTTCTTCTCCGTCCACATTTGCCGTCATTTTCATTTTTAAGAGTTTCGCGTCCGCCATTCGCGACCCGACAGCTCTCTGCCAAATCAGATGATAAAGTTTTTCCTGCTCCTCATTCGCGCCAGCGTATTCTTTCAATATATTGGAAGGCCGTATCGCTTCATGCGCTTCTTGGGCTAACTTGCTTTTTTTGGCAAATACGCGCGGCTGATAATATTCTTTTCCGTATTTATCATTTATGACTTTTGCTATTTGCCCGAGCGCTTGTTTGCTCATAATAACGCTGTCTGTGCGCATATAAGTAATATGTCCGGCTTCATAGAGTTTTTGCGCCACACTCATAGTTTTATATGGAGCAAAACCAAGTCGCGCGCTCGCGGTTTGCTGAAGCGTAGAAGTTATAAAAGGAGCTCTCGGCGCTCGTTTCATTTCATTTTCTTTTATGTTTATCACACTCCATTTTCTTGACTTTCCAATATTTATAATTCTTTGCGTTTCTTTTTCTTCTCTCGGTTCTTTGGAGCAGGTGAGAGTAAATTGCAAGTCATTTTTATTTTTAACATCGGCAATTATCATCCAAAAGTTTTCTGGTTTGAAATTTCTGATTTCTCGTTCGCGCTCCATTATTATGCGAAGAGCGGGGGATTGCACTCTGCCCGCGGAGAGTCCATAACGCACCTTTTTCCAAATAAGTCCTGAAAGGTCGTATCCGACAAGACGGTCAAGCACGCGCCGCGCCTCTTGAGCTTCGCGGAGTTTATCGTCAATTTTTCTGGGATGTTTGATTGCTTCTTGCACTGCGTCTTTCGTGATTTCATTAAACACAATCCTTTTCGGGTTTTTCAGATTTATAACTTCTTTTAAGTGCCAAGCGATTGCTTCGCCTTCGCGGTCAGGGTCTGTCGCGAGAAGCACCTCGCTTGCTTTTTTGGCTTTGGATTTTATATCATTTATAACTTTTTCTTTGCCTTTGCTGATTTCATAATAAGGAATAAAACCTCCTTCAATATCAATAGCCTTTTTATTATTTTTTGGCAGGTCGCGAATATGCCCGATACTTGAAGTTACTACAAAATTTTCTGTTTGGTTCGGAATATCATTTAAATATTTTGCGATTGTTTTCGCTTTTGCCGGCGATTCAACGATTAAAAGTTTCATATCATTACAATTATTACACTATGAAATTTATTTAGTCAATTTTTTAAACGCCAATTTCACAGTTTCAATATCATCAAAAAACATAGCTATTTCATTTTTATTGGCGATACCGTTTGTTTTATCAGATGGTTTTAATTCGCGAATGTTAGATATTTCATTTTTTGAAATCAATCTTAAACTCCCGTCTGTTTGTTTATTTATTTTTATTTTATCCAAATCAATTTCTGCAAGCATAAGTCCAAAATTGACGGCAGATATTTTGTCATTTTTTACCCTGTTTAATTTAATGATTTTGTTTTTATTTAATTCAATAATTTTTGCGAATTTTTTGCCAAGTTCTTCTTTTGTTTCGCGCAGAAGCGCGTTTATTTCACTTTCTTTTTCATTTATACCGCCGTGGACTGTAAGCTGGCTCGCGCTTTTGTATGTTTCTTGTTTGTTTTTTTCAGTATTGAAGTTGCCGCGCGTTTGGAGCGCGGCTATAAAGCGTTTTTCTTTATTTTTAAACATTACAATAAGCCCAATTGTTTTTCTAATTTTTTTCATATCATTAAATTTAAGATATTCGTATTTCACCCATTCGTTCTTTTATAATGCCTTTTATTTCCATCGCGGAGAGTATGACATTTATCTCTTGAATAGGCAAGGAAAGTCGCGCTATAAGCTCGTCGCGCGACATAGGTATTTTTAAGATTTCCACGATTTTCTTTTCTTTTTCCGATAGATTTTCAAATAATATATTTTGTCTGGAATTATCGTCTTTGAAATTAAAACCAAGCGCTTCCAATATGTCATTGCTTTTTGTTATAGGTGTCGCGCCAAGCCGCAGTAGCATATGGGGACCATAAGAAGTCGCGGAAAAAATTGAAGACGGCACCGTAAGCACATCTCTGTTATATTCAGTCGCGAGCCGCGAGGTGATAAGAGTGCCCGATTTTTCCTCCGCCTCTATTATAAGAACGGCATGCGATATTCCAGCCATAATTCTGTTTCTTTGCGGGAAACTATAAATTGTCGCTTTGAAATTCTCGTCAAATTCAGATATAAGAGCGCCGCCATTCTCTAATATTCTTTTTGCGAGATTTTTATTCGTGTTTGGATATAGCGCTTTGTCGCCAAGTCCGGAGCCGGGGATAGCAATTGTTTTAAGTCCTGCGTCAAGAGCCGCCGTATGCGCTATGGCATCAATCCCAAGCGCGAGTCCGGAAACTATTACAATTTTATATCCTTTTAATCCCGAGATTAATTTCTCGCACACTTCTTTTCCGTATGGAGAATATTTTCGCGAACCGACTACGCAGAGAAATTTCATATCATCGGAAGGCAGAACGCCTTTAAGAAAAAGCTGTTTTGGCGGGTCGCTGATTTCTCTTAAAAGTTTTGGAAATTGTTTAGGAGCAAGTTTTTTGATTTCATTATTCATTTGTTTATTTTAACACTTTTGATATTATATAAGAATGTTAGATATAAAATTTATAAAAGAAAATAAAGATATAGTAAAAGCCGCCGCGGAGAAAAAACATATCAAAATTGACATTGACCATCTTATTGAAATTGACGACAAAAGAAGAAAAATGATAACTCAATTTGAAAAAGATAAAGCCGAGCAAAATATCGCTTCTGACCAAATCGCGCGGATTACGGATGAATCAGAACGAAAGCACCTTATAACTAAAACAAAGATGCTTAAAGAAGTCGTCGCCATCAGTGAAGCGGAACTGAAAGAGATTATAAAAGAGTGGCAGTATTTAATGGTGCGCGTGCCGAATATTCCAGATATGTCGGTGCCTGAAGGGGAAACTGACGCTGACAATAAAGAAATTAAAAGATGGGGAGAAATAAGAGAGTTTGATTTTGAACCGAAAAATCACATAGAATTGATGCAAAATCTTGATATGGTTGATTTTGAACGAGGAAGCAAGATACATGGTTTTCGCGGATATTTTCTTAAAAACGATGGAGCTCTTCTTTCATGGGCGGTATGGAATTACGCTCAAGAATTTTTTTTGAAAAAAAACTTTGAGCCGTTTATTGCTCCGTCTATTGTAAAAAAAGATTTTTTCTACGGCACGGGGCATCTTCCAAATGACGCGGAAGATTTATTTAAGACGCAGGATGAAGATTATTTATCAGGCACAGCGGAAGTGCCGATGATGGCTTATCATTCCGATGAGATATTCAAGAAAGAAGATTTGCCAAAACGCTATCTTGCTTTTTCTCCATGTTTTAGAAGAGAAGCGGGAAGTTATGGAAAAGACACAAAAGGACTGTTTCGCGTTAATGAATTTTTTAAATTTGAACAATTGATATTATGCGAAGCAAGTCATGAGAAATCCGTTGAATTTCACGAAGAAATAACTAAAAATATTGAAGAATTTATGGAGTCGCTCGGACTGCCTTACAGAAGATTGGCTATTTGCGCGGGGGACTTAAAAGCAAGTCAGGTAAAGTCGTATGATACCGACTTATGGATTCCGTCTGAGAAAAAATATAGAGAGATAGGAAGCGCTTCATACTATCATGATTTTCAAACACGCAGATTTAACACGAGATATGACGACAATGGCAAAAAATTATATGTATATTCTCTAAATTGCACCGCAGTGCCGACTCCGCGCGCTCTTATCGCTCTTGTGGAGAATAATCAGAATAAAGACGGCTCAATAAATATTCCTGAAGCGCTTAAAAAATATATCGGCAAAGATATTATTAAAAAATAATAATTAAATAATCAAATGACGCTTGCAAGACGCAGATTTTACAGAAAATCGTCCAAGCTTGCTAAAAGAAAAAGGAAATTATTTCTACTTAAAATTAGCGGCATTGTTCTTGCTATTATCGCTATAATAGCGGGAGCCGTATTTATATTGCGGATAGAAAATATAAAAATCGCGAATATTTTAATTGACGGAAATTTCGCCGTGTCGGATAAATCTATAAGAATGTTCGCGCAAGAGCGAATTTCAGGAAATTATTTATTCTTTTTTCCAAAATCAAGTATTTTACTTTATCCGAGGAGAAATATGGAAGCGGCTATTTTTGACGCATTTAAAAGCATAAAAGATATAAATATTGAAGCTGAAAATTTACAAACAATATCAATAAAAATTAAAGAAAGAAAACCGAGCGCGCTTTGGTGCGGAGTTGAAATACACGGTATTATAGCCGAAGAATTGAATAAGGAACAGACAGAAGAACAAATAGAAAGACAACAGACAGAAGAAAAAGACGAAGAAAAAAAACTCGCAGACAAATGTTATTTTTTAGATGAAGGCGGATTTATATTTTCAGAAGCCCCGGAATTTTCAGGGAATGCGTATTTTAGATATTATGGACCATTGTTAGGAGAAGAAAATGAAGCGCCGATAGGACGACAATTTATGACAGAAGAAGATTTTGATAAAATAATTTTTTTCTTGTCTTCTTTGAAAGAAATTGGATTAAAATCGGTGTATTTCGGTTCAATCAATGAAGATGATTTTGAGATAAAGTTTGAAAGTGGCGGGAGAATATTTTTTGGGAAGAAACAAAATCTATCATATATTTTTGACAACATTAAATCGGTTTTTGAATCAAAAGAATTTAACGAAAAAGATATGTCAGAACTTGATTATGCGGATTTTCGTTTCGGCAACAGAGTATATTTTAAGTTTTATTGATACATAAAAAAATTGACTGACCGCAAGCGGTCAA
>PFAA01000028.1 GCA_002778715.1 Candidatus Campbellbacteria bacterium CG10_big_fil_rev_8_21_14_0_10_35_52 | reverse complement strand
TCTTGACCTTGCAGGAGGCGCGCATTTGATTTATAAAGCGGATATTTCAGAGCTTTTACCTGAAGATGTGGATGTTTCAATGGACGCGCTTCGCGATGTTATAGAACGCCGCACAAATTTATTTGGCGTTTCAGAACCGCTCGTGCAGATTGAGAAAAGCTCGGTGTTTGCCGGTGGTGAAAGAGAAAATCGGCTTATAGTGGAACTTCCGGGCATTATAGATATTACAGAAGCTGTTAAAGTAATAGGCGAGACGCCTCTTCTTGAGTTTAAACTTGTAAATGAAGACGCGAAACCTCTTGAGGATGGTGAGAAATTTACGCAAGAAAAATTTAATGAGATGTTTATAACAACAGGACTTACAGGTCGTTTTTTAAAACGCGCGCAACTTGAATTTGGCGCTGGCGGCGCGAGCAATTATCTTCAAAACGAGCCGATTGTCAGATTGGACTTTACAAAAGAAGGAGGAGATTTATTCGCGGATATTACTAAAAAAAATGTCGGACGAACTTTAGCTATCTTTTTAGATGGCGACCTTAAGTCGGCGCCTGTCATAAATGAAGAAATTACAGACGGAAGCGCTATTGTATCCGGTGGTTTTGCTCCGCAAGAAGCGCGCGCTCTTGTCCGTAATCTAAATCTCGGAGCTCTGCCTGTGCCTATAGAACTTGTCAGCACGCAGACAATCGGCGCTTCGCTCGGCAAAGACGCGCTTGATAAAGGATTGCGGGCAGTGGCGGCGGGTCTTATTGTCATAGCTTTCTTTTTGCTTTTTTGGTATAGATTGCCGGGGTTTGTGGCAGTAGCGTCTCTCGCTGTTTATATAATAATAATGCTTGCATTGTTTAAGTTAATTCCCATAACGCTTACCGCCGCTGGTCTTGCTGGTTTTCTCCTCTCCATCGGTATGGCAGTAGACGCGAATATTTTAATATTTGAGCGAATGAAGGAAGAGTTACGCGGAAGTTTCGCGAGCGATATAGACGGAACACAAACATATGCGGACACAAATACAGCAATAAAAAAAGGTTTTGCAAGAGCTTGGTTTTCAATCAGAGACGGAAATATTTCAAGTATCATTACGGCAATTATTTTATTTTGGGTTGGAACATCTCTCGTAAAAGGATTCGCTCTTACTTTTGGCATAGGAATTATTGTCAGTATGCTCACGGCAATAACGATTAGCAGAATTTTTCTTTATGCTTTTGGAAAATATGAGAATAAAGGAATTATTAAATTTTTATTTAATTCAGGAATAAAATAAAATTATGTTTGTCATAAAATACAGAAAAATATTTTTTATATTCACAGGAGTGATTGTCGCTTCCGCGATTTTCTCAATAATTTTTTTTGGTCTTAATTTTGGAATTGATTTTACAGGCGGAGCTATTGCCGAGATAAGTTATAAAACGGCGGATTTTGAAAAAGAAAAAATACCTTCAAAAGAAGAGCTTGAAGGACAATTGCGAAATTTACCGATTGGAGGATTTTCAATCCGCCCGACAGAAGATGACTCTTTTATTTTAAGAACTCGTAATTTAACGGAAGATGAACGAATGAGCGTTATAAAAGCATTGTCTTTTAATGGAGAAAAAGATGTTATTCAAAAAAGATTTAATTCAATCGGACCGGTGATTGGAAGCGAACTTCGTAATAAAGCGCTTGTCGCAATCGGTATAGTAATTATTGCTATCATTTTGTTTATAGCGTTTGTATTTAGAAAAGTGTCTGAACAAATATCTTCATGGAAGTATGGCATTGTCGCTATTTTGGCGCTTATTCACGATATTTTAGTGCCTGTCGGGATATTTGCGTTCTTAGGATACACAACTGCCGTTGAAATAGATATACTTTTTGTAATGGCGCTTTTAGCCATATTGGGATATTCTATAAATGACACAATTGTTGTATTTGACCGTGTGCGTGAAAATTTGCGTTTTAATAATGAAAATAGAAGCAAAGAGGAGTTTGATATTACGGTAGGAAAGAGTTTAAATCAAACATATATGCGGTCAATTAATACTTCTCTCACAACGCTTTTCGTGCTTCTCGCTTTGTTTTTTGTCGGAAGTGAAGCGACGCAAAACTTCGCGCTTGTTCTTGCTATAGGCATAATCGCAGGCACATATTCATCAATATTTTTCGCAACGCCTCTTTTGGTTACAGTTGAGCGATTAAGCAATAAAAATAAGTAAAATTGTAGAAAAAATTCTCTATTAAAACGAGCTTTGTAATTTACGGTTTATTATTGAAAAAGAATGAAAAAGTCGTATAATTGCGTAATGAAAGTTAAAAATGTAGGCATTAAAAACGATTTTTTACGGCATTCACAACAGAAAAAAGCCATATTTGACGAAAATAAAAAAGACAAATTCATCATTAAAGGTCTTGACGGAAAGAAAAAACTCAATGGTAAAATTTCCGTGGCTGGAGCAAAAAACGCGGCGCTCCCCGCATTTGCGGCATCTATTTTATTTAGAGACAGATTTTGCGTATCAAATGTTCCTAATATAAAAGATGTTGACAGTATAAATGCATTACTTGAAAAACTCGGAGCTGTAGTGGAAAAACAAATTGAAAAAAAATACCGCATTGTTACTGATAAAATCAAATCAATAATACTTGATACGGAAATATCAAAAAAAATGCGCGGGTCAATTGTTCTTACAGGACCGCTTCTCGCGCGTTTTGGAAAAGTATCTTTTCCTCATCCGGGAGGATGTGTGATTGGCGCAAGGCCGATTGACGCGTTTTTGAATGGTTTTCAAAAGATGGGCGCGAAAGTTCAAAATAGGAATGGAAAATATATCGTATCAATTGGTAGAAATAAAAAATTAAAAGGAGCAAAAATTTTTTTTAATAAAATAAGCGTTACGGGAACAGAGACATTAATGCTTGCCGGAATATTAGCGAAAGGAAGAACAGTGATTGAAAACGCGGCGCTTGAGCCGGAAATAAAACATTTGGCGGATTTTCTTAATTCTTGTGGAGCTAAAATTAAAGGCGCTGGGACATCAACTATTGAAATTATCGGAGGAAATCTTTTATCAGCGGGAAATAAAGCGTATAAAATTCCGCCAGACAGGATTGAAGCGGGAAGTTTTTTAATACTCGGCGCGCTTTCAGCTGACAATTTAGAGATTACAAACTGCGACCCAGAACATATGAAAGCCCTGATAAATATATTAAGAAATTCTGGTGTCCATATAATTGAAGAAAAAAATAAAATTATTATTAAAAACAATAGGAAGATAAAAAATAAAGATTTTAAATGTGTTGATATAAAAACACATGAATATCCGGGTTTTCCCACAGACCTGCAGTCGCCAATGGCGATATATCTTACGCAGGTAAGCGGCAAAAGTTTGTTATTTGAAACGATTTTTGAAGGACGGTTGAATTATATTGATGACCTTATAAAGATGGGCGCGAATATTATAATGCGAGATACGCATAGAATAATGATAAAAGGCCCGACGCAACTAAAAGGCAGAGAGCTTGTCGGAAAAGATTTACGGGCGGAATTCGCGTTTTTTATTGCCGCAATCGTGGCAAAAGGCAAATCTATAATAAATAATGTAAGATATATAGACAGGGGGTATGAACAGATAGAAAAACGACTTAGCGATATTGGGGTAAATATTCAAAGAATTAACGGCTGATATTTTTCGGATAATCAAACTAAAAATAAAAATGCAAAACAATAATTTAATTTTTTAATATGTCGCTATTTAATCCAAAATTAGGAATAGATTTAGGGACGACATATACATTGGTATTTGTCCCCGGCAAAGGAGTGGTCTTAAATGAACCGTCCGTTGTTGCCGTTTCCGAACAAGATAATAAAATTTTGGCGATAGGGAACGAAGCAAAAGATATGATTGGGAGAACACCCGACAATATTATCGCATATCGTCCGATGAAAGACGGCGTTATCGCGGATTATCGCGTTACGGAAGCTATGATTCGTTATTATATGAAGAAAGCGCTCGGTAAGTGGAATTTTTTTAAGCCTGAAGTAATGATATCGGTGCCGGCTGGCATTACATCTACGGAGAGGCGCGCCGTCATTGAAGCGACAATGAAAGCGGGCGCAAAAAGCGTTTATATCGTGAAAGAGCCGATACTCGCGGCAATAGGCGCTGGAATACCGATACACGAAGCGCGAGGACATATGATAGTTGACTGCGGAGGAGGAACGATTGATGTTGCTGTGATTTCTTTAGGAGGCATAGTCGCGTCCACATCCGTGAAGTGCGCCGGTAATAAAATAGACCGCGCCATCGCTGATTATATAAAAAAGAATTTTAATTTAGCGATAGGCGACAAAATGGCTGAAGATATTAAGATAAAAATAGGGTCTGCGATTGCAATAGATGAAGAAATGATAATGATTATTAAAGGAAGAGATTTTCTCACAGGACTTCCGCGACAGACGGAAATAAAGACAAATGAAATAGTAAAAGCAATAGGAAGGGAATTGCGCGAAATGATAAGAGCGATAAAAACAGTGCTTCAAGAGACCCCGCCGGAACTCTCCGCTGACATAATAGACAGAGGAATTATAACAACAGGCGGAACAGCCCAGCTTAAAAATTTTCCAGAACTTATTTTTAGACGCACGGGAGTGAAAGCTACGCTCGCGGACGACGCTATGTTTTGCGTGGCAAAAGGCACGGGAATCGCTCTTAAACATTTAGACACTTACAAAAAAAGTATTTTGTCAAAGAGGTAATTTAAATTTATGGCTACTTTATACACACAGCAAGATAAAAATATTCGCAAAACATGGTTTTTAATGATGCTATTTTTAATAGTGATTATAGGTATCGGCTGGGCTTTTAGTTTTATTTACCAAAGCCCGGCGATTTTGTATTTTGCAGTATTATTTAGCGTAGGAATGAATATTTTCAGTTATTGGTATTCTGACAAAATAGTGCTTAAAATGTCCGGCGCGAAACCTGTTATAAAAGAAAATAATAGAGAATTGTGGAATATTGTTGAAAATTTATCAATTACGGCAGGGCTTCCTATGCCAAAGCTTTATGTAATAGATGATTTGGCACCAAACGCTTTCGCGACAGGACGAAATAAAGAACATTCTGTAATTGCCGTAACAAAAGGACTTCTACAGACACTTAATAAAAATGAAATAGAAGGAGTTATAGCTCATGAATTTTCTCATATTGGAAATAAAGATATTTTAATTTCCACGATAATTGTTGTCTTGGTCGGATTTGTTACGCTTTTATCCGATTTTTTTCTGCGAATGTCTATTTATGGCAGAGGCGGCGGCAGAGGAGGAGATGACAGAGCGAAAATATTTATGACGCTTATCGGAATAGCGCTTGCTATACTTGCTCCACTCATTGCGATTTTGATACAGCTTGCAATATCGCGCAAGAGAGAATTTTTGGCGGACGCGTCAGGCGCGCTTCTTACGCGATATCCCGAAGGGTTGGCAAGCGCGCTTGAAAAGATAGGCAAGTATAATACGCCGATGAAAAAAGCTAATAAAGCGACGGCGCATCTTTTCATTTCAAGTCCGTTTGGAGCGCGCGCCGCGCGAAGCGGAATTAAAAAACTTTTTATGACACATCCGCCAGTGGAAGAAAGAGTGAAAGCATTGCGTTATAAATAAATTTTTTATTTAATCTTGCTTTAAGTTAGATAATAACATAAGGAGGGTTCGCATAGAGGTCTAGTGCGCTCGCTTGGAAAGCGAGTAGGGGGAAACCCCTCATGAGTTCGAATCTCATACCCTCCGCC
>PFAA01000041.1 GCA_002778715.1 Candidatus Campbellbacteria bacterium CG10_big_fil_rev_8_21_14_0_10_35_52 | reverse complement strand
AAAAGAAAAAAGATTTGAATTGACTCGTTTCGTGTTAAATTAAACCTATGAACCCAAAAACCTTTAAAATCTGGCTGGTGACTGTGGCGTTTGTCCTTTTTTCAATAATTCTTATTGGACTTTTTAGCTTGTGGACCTCGCAGGAGTTTATTCCTGGCTATTCACTGTCATTCCTCGCTGGTCTTTCAATGATTTTTCTGCCATGCACTTTTCCGCTGGTATTCATCATTGTGCCGCTTGCGCTTTCAAAAAAAATCGGCAAGGGGCTTATGATGGCGCTTCTTTTTGGCGCGGGGCTTACTCTAACCTTCACGCTCTACGGGATGGCTCTTGGTTGGCTTGGAGGATTTGTGGAACTCTATCGGGTTATCAGCTGGATGCTTATTCTCGGAGGAGTCGCCGCATTGATATTTGGTATTTCAGAACTTAACCTCATTAAATTCAAGTTGCCGTTCAGGCAAACAATTCTTCCCGCATCCTTACAGAGAAAAAATGACTATGTGCGCAGTTTCTTCTTAGGATTCTTTTTAGGCAATGCTGGTGTAGGATGTCCAAATCCCGCTTTCTACATTCTCTTTGGTTATGTTGCGACGCTGGGCATTCCGACAGTCGGCGCATCGCTCGGCGCGCTTCACGGACTCGGACGGATCGTACCGCTTCTTTTCTTGGTAGTGCTGGCATTATTAGGTATTAACGCAATGAATAAACTCTCTTTATATCAGGACAAAGTAAAACGCTGGGTCGCGTGGGCGTTGGTCGGCTTAGGTGCTTTTATCTTTAACTACGGCTTTTTCGGAATGGCCTGGTTTGAGGATTCAATTATTCATCAGAGCTGGAACAGGTTTTTAGAAATAACATTCCCCAAAATTGCCGAATCTTCTGTTATTGAATCGTCATTAAACCTCCCCCAAGGAACGGGAGGCATTATCCCATGGCTTGTGTTCGCGGGGATTATAAGTTTTATCATTCTATGGGATGCTTTTCGCAGACGAAGAGTAGAAAATATAAATCTATGAAAATTCTTCTTTCTACAATTACAATCTTGCTTTTTTCTGCACCGCGAGTATTCGCGCACGAAGAAGGGACAGAAATTACGAATGTGGCCGAATCAGATTGGGTAAGTCCGCTTATCGCTATTATTGTTATTGTCGGTGCAATTATTGTTGCGCGCGCAATTCGCGCAAGGTCGAGCGCGAACAAACAAATTATGAATAATAAATAAACATAAAAATTTATGATAAAAGTAACACTTATTCGTCCCACGGGTTGTCAGCATTGTATAGCGGTAAAAACAACGCTGGAAAAAATGAAAGGTGACTATCTAGAACTTACTATTGAGGAAATTGATATGACCACGCCCGAAGGCCAAGCGTTAGTGCAAAAATATAACATTCTTTCAAGTCCCGGCATTCTTGTGAATGATGAGTTTTTCGCATTCGGGGGCGCAACCGAAGAACAATTCAAGAAGAAGTTCGATGAGCTAAAAAAGTAAAAAGGTCGAGAGATTAATAAACAAATCAAAATTGGGCGGCCTATATGTCATTTGCGCAATCTTTGTCGCGCTCTGTCCGGGCTTTGCGCTTCAGCTTTTCGGTTGATTAGTCCACATAGTCAATGTGGAGAAGTTCGCTGGCGATGTCGCGATAACTTTCGGCGGATTTATCTGGGGTTTGCTTCAAGCGGTGATTTACACCTATGCCGGAGCTTGGCTCGTGGCTTGGCTTCACAATAGATTCTGTGGCGAAAGCAAATAAATTATGTTAAATATTTTTAAGAAAAGGTGCCCAATTTGCAAGATGGAACTTGCGGAAGGAAAAGAATATCCCGAGGAATACGGCAAGAAATTCTGTTTGGAAAATTGCCGTGAAGAATACAGGAAGAAAATAGTGGAAGAGCAATCAAAAGCCGTAAGTCGCGGTGGTTGTTGCGGAAAATAATACAGACTTTAAATTACGAAATGCCACAATAGACTTTCCCGCAGGCGCGACAAAATTACTCACTTTTGGTGATTTTGCGTTTTCCAATATTGTAAAAACAAAAAGTATCAAATACGAAAGTAAATTTATTTAAGAGCGTAAGCTAAAATTGAGTGAATGTAGTTAGCCAAATAACCATTAATTGTTCTTGGAAAAGATGAGACTAAATTGTAGAGTATTTTAAGATTTCTAAAATTAAGCTCAATTGTCATTCTGGTGTCATAGAGTTTCTTCTGCCAGAAAGTAACTTGGTAACGGGGTTACCAAGTTAGTATTCTCGCGGAATACATAAAGATGACATTAAAAAAGAATTTCTTGGAGTATAGCCCAACATCGAGGTTCAACCTCATCGTTTTATCACTTATGGTTGCTCTTTTCTCTATCTTCGTGGTGTCCCGAGACGCTTCAACGAAGTCCCACCTGATAATCATGCAGTCGCTTATAAATACCACTTTCCTGCTTAGCCAAATCTTCATGCTTGCCCTCTTCCACAATTTTACCTTTTTCAAAAACAAATATACGATCCGCCTTCCGAACAGTGCTAAGCCGGTGAGCTATAATGAAGGTTGTTTTACTCTTCATTAATTCTTCAAACGACTCGGCAATTTGCTTTTCTGTTTCTGCGTCAAGAGCGCTTGTGGGTTCATCAAGGATTAAAATTGAGGGGTTGCGCAATATCGCTCTCGCGATAGCAATTCGCTGTTTTTGTCCAACTGATAGCTTGACGCCTCGCTCACCAACAAGCTGATCGTACTTTTTTGGCAACTCCTGAATAAACTCATGGGCGTGCGCTTTTTTCGCAGCCTCTATAACTTCTGTATCTGTTGCTCCTAACATTCCATACCTAATATTCATCATTACAGTATCGTTGAATAAAACAGGCTCTTGGGGGACAACGGCTATACCATTTCGGAGCAGAGTCAAATCAAATGTTCTAGTGTCATGATCGTCAACTAATACAACTCCTTTTGTAGGAAAATAATATCCCGAAATTAGATCAATAGTCGTACTTTTACCAACACCAGATTTTCCGACAAAAGCAATATGCTCACCACGCTCAACCTTAAAGTTAAGACCATCTAACACGGTGGTAGCGCCGTCGTAAGAAAAAGACACATTTTTGAATTCTACCGCGCCGTTAATTTTTGATGGAGCATAAGCGTTTTTAGGGTGGTAGTTTTCCTGCTTTGTGGCGAAGATTTTTTCTTCCGCCTGTTTAATGCTCACCAAACCATTTTGGAGCATTTGCCATTCATGTCCCAACATTACAAATGGTCCAAATAGCAGAGCGGCATATCCGTTCAGCGCAACCAGCTCACCAATAGTCAGCTCGCCTTGTTGGATAAAATAGACGGAAAGAAAAAATATAACCGCTTGTGTCGCCAAAACAATCATTCGCTGGTAGAAATTTATGCTACTCCAGATAAATTGAAGTTTGTTCCAAAGTTTTGCCGCATGACCCAAAAAACTTTTTTCAATTTTATTTTTTTCGTATTCTTCGGTTACCATGTGCTTCACTGTTTGTATGTTGGTAACCGCTTGGAATGCGTCGGCATAAGCATTTGTCCACGCGGAGTGTCCTTCTTCAAGGAGATTTGTTGTCGGTACAACTAATCTGATTAGCACCAAAACATAGACGATAACCCCCAACACAAGCACAAGTGTGAAAAGAGGATTAATGAGAAGAGTTACGGTAAAACCAACCATTACACTTAAAATCGGCGGGGTTAAGCTCACAAGAATATTTTCCGCAATAGATGCTATCTGCCAACTTGTTTTCTCAAGATGATTGGACAATTCGCCGATTTTTTCATCTTTATGAAAAGCAAGAGGAACAAAGAGTAAATGCACAAATCCTTTTGCTTGATATCCTAATTGCATTGTCATGCGCAACGCGCGACCCTTCCGATCAATAATCCAATCAACTACATTGGCAGCAAGTTGCACAAACACCCACAGTAGCAACAGACCAAGCCATGCGGTAATTGTAATATCGCCAACGGATAGTGTTTTTGAAAAATCAATGAGTGCGTCAAGAAAAGAACCAACGATGTATGGAACTGTTCCATTTGCTAATGCTGAAATTATCCCTAAAACAGCCAACAAAATTAGTGACGGTTTATAGTCTTTTAGGTGCTTGAATAGAATTTTCCACCCGCTTTTTGTTTCTTCGGTTTTTAATATTTTTTTATTCATAATTTTGTTGGCCGTCTCTTATTTCGCAAGTTCATCAATAGTAACCTCAAGCCCACCTGCTATTTTCTTCACAGTTTGTATGGTTGGCTTTGTAATAACATTGGATTCTATTTTTGTAAGTGTGGTATAAGGAATATCGCACTTGCGAGCAAGTTTGTCCTGGGTCAAGCCCCGCTTGTTTCGTAATTCTCTAACCTTATCCCCAATTGTTTTTCCTTGTTTCTTACTTTCCATAGTATGATAACATAAGTGTGATTTCACGAGTACGGACTCAATAGTATATTAACACATTCGGCGGGGCAAGCAAAAAATTTCCTTTCCTTTCTTCTTTTCCTCGGCGGGTGTGAGGGGTTGAGGAAGCGTGGGACGCTTCCTCAACAAAAAATGGAAAGGAAATTTTGGGTTTGCCCGCGCGACCAGCTAGAGCGCGGTTGGGCGCGTTCCAGCGCGATCGGAGCGTACGATTCAATCCAGAGCCACCACGCACTCCGCGCGTGCGAAGTAGGTTCACGCAAAGTGTATAATTACAACAATTAGGATTATTTCTATTTTTTTTGTTTTCTGTTAAAATATAAAATATGATGACAGATAAAGAAATGGGGGAACTTTTGGAGCTTGTAAGAGAAAATAATAAATTGCTTCATAAAATGCGTAGAAATGCTATTATCAGCAGTATTATGCGTCTTTTTTACTGGACATTGATTTTAGGTGGTCCAATAGTTCTGTATTATTATTTTCTTCAACCGTATATGCAACAGTTTCTTGAAGTATACAGCGGGTTTCAAAGTGGAATTGATAATGCGCAAAAAATAGGCGGTGATATAAAAAACGATGGGATTTTAAAATTATTCAATATCGGACAATAGTATGAATATTAAGTATAAATAATTAAAGTCATAAATTAATACGCAATAGAAATGCTTGGGTAGCTCAGTTGGTAGAGCATTCGCCTGAAGAGCGAAGGGTCGGCGGTTCAAGCCCGCCCCCAAGCACAAACGAGATGAATTTTTTAGTCAAGGCAATCTTTAACTTTTTCAATGTGTGTTTATTGTACCAAATTAGAATCTATTTCCAAAACAAATGATATCCCACGCGGCGGAGCGCGCGGTGGCTCTGACGCTATAGCTCATTAAAAAAGTTTGGTTTAGAAATTACAGAAAGGAAGAGAAAAAGACCAAAGAAAGTATATAAAGGTCCGATCTTGATATTTTTGGACCTTTATATATGTGTCCACTTTATGGGGTACACTTCACTGGCGCTCTTGGCAGGAATTGAACCTACATTAGTCCCTTAGGACGGGACTGTTCTATCCGTTGAACTACAAGAGCATTATTATAAGTAATGTTACCAAATAATACACGCGCGTGCTATAAACGATCGCGTGTATTATTTTAAATTATTTTTCAATTGAGTTTTATTTATATGCCGAGCGCGCTTGAAATCTTGTCTCTGTCAAAACCTATCATCATTTCGTTATCTATAAAAATAACAGGAACTCCCATTTGTCCGCTTTTTTTTATCATTTCTTCCCGTTTTTCCATATCAGTTGATACATCATAATTTGTATATTCAATATCCTTTTCCTTAAAAAACTCTTTTGCCATCTGGCAAAAATGACAAGTCGGAGTGCTGTAAATAATTATATTTTTTACGCTACCTGATGTTTCTTTTGTATTTTCCATATTGCTTTTTTTATAACCGCCATTACATATTAAAAATTAACATTTAACAGGGTTCATATCTAATAATTAACTTTATATTTTTATTATAACATATGTGTCAAGCGCGCAAAATTCAAAACATTTGAATTCTATTTTAATATGCGAGATAGGAGAATTGGGGTCAAGTTTCTAAGCTCAGATTTCGCGCTTTGCGCTCATCTTCGCTAAGAACTTCCTCCCCGAGCTCGCTGTCGC
>PFAA01000042.1:4281-10515 GCA_002778715.1 Candidatus Campbellbacteria bacterium CG10_big_fil_rev_8_21_14_0_10_35_52 | reverse complement strand
CTTTTTCAAGAAGAGCTTGAGTCAAAATGCCTTTTCCGGGACCCGCTTCAAGAACGATTTCATCGTCTTTAATATCCGCGGTTACGACAATTTTATTCACAATTGCCTGTGAAGTTAAAAAAATTTGCCCTAATGACTTTTTTTGCTTCAAATTAAAATTCATTATAATTATAGTGATATAAAAATATAAATCATGCGATATATCGCATGAAATTAAATTTATATTCTTATTCAAAACTTACAACAGGTTCAATTTTAGCCATTGATGAGACATCTTCAAGCGCCGCTTCGTCCAAAAGACAATTGTCTATATCCAAAATAAATTCAGATGGCAGATTTACAATTTGTGAGCCAAAAACCATTCTCGTTGACGCATATGAAAGAAAAACTTTTTTCTTCGCGCGTGTAAGCGCCACATAAAATAATCTTCTTTCCTCTTCTTCATCTTTTTTCTCATTAGAAAGCGAGCTATGCGGGAAAAGCCCGTCTTCAAGTCCCGTAATAAATACATATTCAAACTCCAATCCTTTAGACGCATGAACCGTCATAAGCCGTATGGCGTTTTTTTCTTCTTTAAGTTCATCTTGGTCGGAAAAAAGAGCGGCATCTTCCAAAAGTTTCTCTATTCCATCCTGCGGAAGCATACTGTCATACCTTGTCGCGAGTGTTACGAGCTCTTTTATATTTTCAAATTTTTCTAAATCTTCCTCGCTTCCGTTTTTTAAAGCATTTTCAAGCCCCGATTCTTTTATAATAAATTTGATTGTTTCGCTTATTTTCGCGCTTATTGCCATCTTTGCGATTTTTTTAAGAAGTAATCTGAAATCAGCGACTTTTTGCTTGACTCTATCGTTCAATTCATCTTCTTTTCCCTCCGCGATTTTTAGAAGCGTTACCTTGCCTATTCCCCTCGGCGGAATATTTATAATCCTTTTCGTATCCGATATATTTTTAGGATTAAAAGCCGTCCGTAAAAATGCCAATGTGTCTTTCACTTCTTTGCGTTCAAAAAAACGAATGCCAAGCACCTGATAGGGAATATTCATAGATAAAAAAATTTCTTCAAGAATTCTGGATTGAAAGTTGGCTCTATAAAGAACAGCTATCTCTCTCGGCTCTACGCCTGATTTAATAAGTTCTCTTGATTTAAGCGCGACAAAACGCGCTTCTTCATCTTCATTGTGTCCAAAATAAACCGATAGTTTTTCTCCTTCCGCGTTTTTTGTAAAAAGATTTTTTTCTTTGCGATTTTTATTTTTAACGATAACAGAGTTTGCGGCTTGAATAATTGTCTTTGTGGAACGATAATTTTCTTCAAGCAATATTGCCGTGGCGCCAGAATAATGTTTTTCAAAATCCAATATGTTTCGCATATCCGCCCCTCTCCAGCTATACACATTTTGGTCTCCGTCTCCAACAACGCATATATTGTTATGTTCGCGCGCGAGCAGATTTACAAACTTATATTGGACTTTATTTGTGTCTTGATATTCATCTATATGAATATATTTCCAAAGATTCTGATAATGCTCCAAAACTGTTTTATCTTGCTCCAAAAGCATAACGGTATTCAAAAGAAGGTCGTCAAAATCATACGCTTTTTCTTCTTTTAAGATTTCTTCATATTTATGCCAAACTGTCGCAACAATTTTTGGAAAGTATGAATTGCCCGCGTTTTTTTCGTATATTTTGAGAGGTATTGCTTCGCCTTTTTGTTTTGAAATTATATTTAATATTATTCTCGGTTCATATTGTTTCGGCTCAAAATTGGATTTTTTAATCGCCTCTTTTATCGCGCGCAATGAATCATTTCTGTCAAAAATATGAAAATGTCGGGTAATATTAAGTCGTCTGGCATTTTCTTTCAAAATACGAACTCCTAGAGAGTGAAATGTGCATATACGCGGCTCCTCATTTATAGAAATCGGAAAATTTATTTCTTTATCATTATCTAACAAATCTTTAACGCGCTCTTTCATTTCTTTCGCGGCTTTATTGGTAAATGTTACAGCAAGAATATCGCTTGGACGAATGCCTGATTTTATGAGATTAAGTATTCTGTGCGCTATGGTCTTTGTTTTTCCCGCTCCAGCTCCAGCAATAATTAAAAGCGGTCCTTCTTTATGCAAAACAGCTTCTCTTTGCTGTGTATTGAGTCCTTTTAAATGCATTTACATAATATAACATATTATTTGCTCTCTCATCGCGCGATTTTTAATTTTAATTGCGATAAAAATCTTTTTTTGCGGACATATTGCCAAAAAATTGACTGAAAAACAACTTGGCTATAAGTGAATAAAGTGATTGACTTTCTATATTCAGACGAGTATAGTGATTAAATACTAATACGGAAGTAATTTCTTTATGGCTTAACAAAGCTATATTTGGTTGAAATATCAGCGCGGTCGCAATAAAATTCAATTTATAATTCCTATAAATCAAGACCCTGATTCTACATATAAATCCGCAAAAAATCAGGCGACATTAACAAATTTTTGTAAACTTTTTACCATAAAGTTTGTTTTGTTTATAATCATATTTATTACTCCTATATACGCTAATGCCGGTGTGTTTTCTATTGTGTCAGGTTTATTTTCTCTGTCAAAAAATGAAAATACTAAAATAACTAACGCTTATAATTCTCAAACGCTGCCTATACTACGCGCCGCGCTAAATATTGACCCAAATCCGTCAAAAGGAGGCGGTGAAATAATCATTGTGAATAATGAAGCATTGCTTTCAGAGATTGGCCCGTCAGGCACGCTTGCGGAAATAGAAGAAAGACCGAAAACATCCGACCAAATAAGCATCTATGTCGTGCGTGAAGGCGATTCTCTTTCGCAAATCGCGAAAATGTTTAATGTATCCACGAATACTATCGTTTGGGCAAATGACATAAAAAGCGGCTCTTTCATATCTCCCGGACAAACCCTTATCGTACTCCCGATAACAGGAATCCGTCATACGGTTATAAAAAGCGAGACGATAAAAAGCATAGTGAAAAAATACGATGGCGATTTGGATGAGGTGCTTCAATATAACAACTTAACGGAAAATTCTATCATCGCTATCGGCGACATAATCATTGTGCCTGACGGAGAAATTGCTTCGCCGATATATAATTCTTCAAATATAAATATTATAACCGGCTCGGGTGGTCCTACATACAGCGGATATTATATCAAGCCGGTAACCAACGGCAGATTATCGCAAGGACTTCACGGATACAATGCTGTTGATATTGCGGCGCCGTTTGGAACTCCGATCATGGCGGCCGCCTCTGGCGAAGTCATTATAAGTAAAAATTATGGATGGAATGGCGGTTATGGCAACTATATAGTCATTAAACATAACAATGGCACGCAAACTCTTTATTCTCACAATAGCAATAATATTGTCTATACCGGTCAATATGTGATTCAAGGACAAGTTATCGGCTATGTAGGTTCAACAGGCCGTTCAACGGGTCCCCATGTTCATATTGAAGTTCGCGGAGCTGAAAATCCGTTTAAATCTTGGTTTCAAACTTTTTAGAGTGTTTCTTGCGTTTTATTTCTATTAGATTAATTTATTGTTTCATACGATATATCGTATGATTTTCCCATCTCATTATTTTTTTTACTTTTCATACGATATATAGTATGATTTTATTTTTTTGTAGTAATGTGATAACAAATATATATATTTATTTAAATTACAAAACTATTTTCTGTATTATCTTTGCGCGATATGCGTAAAAACCTATATTATTAGAAGATATTATGTATTATAATATCAATACGCGTAGATATAATGAAACTATCAAATAAAAAAGGTTTTACAATAGTAGAATTGCTTGTATCTTTGGCGATTATCGCTATGCTTTTTTCAATAACATTTACTCTGCTAAGCGGTATTCGTCAAAAATCTCGCGATGCGCGAAGAATGTCGGATGTTAGAGAAATAAAAAAAGCTCTTTCTTTATACGCAAATCAAAACAATAAATTTCCGACAAGCGCGACAGAAACAATAATCACGGGAAATGATATCATATCCGTAGAACTTGAAGATGACGGCGTAATATCTGAAACACCAGCGGACCCTATGCATCCGACATATTCATACGCATACCAAACAGACGCGCTTGGCAATACATATATAATTTCTTTCTGTCTTGAAACAAACGACATACCAAATTATTCCGAAGGGTGCGCGAATGAAATAACGCCTTAACTATAAATTAGAATATTAAATAATATAAATAAAAATTATATGGAACAATCACTTTTGGAATGGAGCGCTTATGAACATAAGCATATACGCAAAAGCTCTGATTGGTTTTGGGTATTTGGTATTATAGCGGCGACTGGTATTATAATTTCAATTATTTTTAACAATATCTTGTTTGCGATTGTGATTTTAACGGGCACTTTCGCTCTTGCTATCAATATCGCGAAAAAACCAAATGCGATTAATTTTAAAATAAATAAACGGGGTGTGATAATTAACAATAAACTTTATCTATTTAATTCTCTTGAATCTTTTTGGGTTGAAGACAATCAAGAATACGGCGCGCCGAAACTGCTGATTAAGTCAAAGAAACTGCTCGCGACGCATATTATAATTCCAATCAAACAAGTGTCGCCTTCTGAAGTTCGGGATTATTTAGTGAAATATCTTGATGAAAAAGAAGACAGCGAACCGTTATCTCAAAAGATTGTGGAATTTTTCGAGTTTTAATGCTATTCTCACAATTACGCTCTCATAGTTTAATGGATAGAACGCTGGCTTGCGGAGCCGGTAATGTAGGTTCAATTCCTACTGGGAGCACAATTCATAACTTGGAATATAACACAACGGAATACTATTATATAGATATATGACAAAGGCAATTTTTTCTAAAGATCATCAATATACAGTCGAACAACTTAAGAAAGCTCGCATTGAGGTGGGCTTGGATCAAGCTGAAGTAGCGAAGCTACTCAACAAGACCCAGCCCCATGTCTCGAAAATTGAAGCGGGACAAAGACGACTCGATATTACGCAACTCAAAGAATTTGCAAAAATCTATAAAAAAGACCTGTCTTTTTTCATAAAATAAATATGCAAAAACGAACAATCACACAGATTAAGAAAGCACTGAAGGAACTCTCTGAAAAGGGATGGATTAAGTCAAATCGTTTACATAATACAGGTATTGGCAAAACGCTTGAGGATTACCTCGGCATTACTGAAAACAATATCGCATTACCGGATTTTGGAGTTATGGAATTAAAATCACAAAGAGCAGGCACAGCTTCCATGATGACTCTGTTTACCAAGAAGCCGGAGGGAATCACAAATGCGGAAATCTTGAAAAGATTTGGCTATCCCGATCCTGAATATCCGCAACACAAAATACTTCACCAAACCATTACGAACGGAAAGAAAAATGGACGAGGTTTTCATTGTAAAGTCGATGAAAAGCAAGGCAAGTTACTTATACTCAAAAATAGAACAGTGCTTGGATATTATGAGCTAGATTTTTTGAGACTAAAAGCGGCCGAGAAAATTGGAAACGGACTTATTCTTGTTTTTGCTAACTGCAAAAAAGAAAGAGGGCACGAATACTTTCATTATACGGAAGCATGGTTGCTAAAAGATATTGATCCAAAGCAATTTCTCGCATTATCAAAATATGATATTTGCCTTGGAGTCTATCGGACTGGAAAGAATATGGGAAAACCCCATGACCACGGCTCCGCTTTTCGTCTCACTCGTCTTTCCGAAAAAACCTTTCCGCTTATGTTTAAAACACACAAGCGTATTCTCTAGTTTTTCCTCAACACAACAATACTTTCTTTATTCATTGTTTCCTCTAAAGCACCTACGATATTTGTCGGTGAATTTTTGATTGGCATTCTCTTGCCGGGGATATTTCTTACAATTATGTCCTCGCAAGTAAAACCAATTTTTTCCGCTAATTCTGCAATAATAAAATCAGTTGGAATTCTAACTTGCTTTACTAACCTATTGCCGACGACAAGGCAAAAATACTTTTTAGGTTTAAGTATTCTATGGGCTTGTTTCAAGCATTCGTTCAACCCAAGATTAAAGCTCAATACATCTTTTGCCCTTGTTTCGTCTTGTTTTGTAATTTTTTCTAATGACTCTTTGAGATAACCAGATGAAAGCGTATGAATTAAATTTTTGGTAGCTCTGCCACCAAGTAGGTCATTATCTACGCCAGAAGCATCATTTGGATCATCAAACACA
>PFAA01000042.1:3036-4272 GCA_002778715.1 Candidatus Campbellbacteria bacterium CG10_big_fil_rev_8_21_14_0_10_35_52 | reverse complement strand
CATCAAACACATCAATCCATTGTGCCGAAAGGCGAGAAAATTGCCCATAAGCAACAGTTGTACGGCTATCACCGTATGGCGGAGAAGTAATAATGCAGTCAATAAAGTTTGCTTTAATCCCATTGTCTTTTGACGAATCACCATAGATTATTTTTGTCCATACATCCTTCTTTGCATCTTTGTAAAAATCAGTCATTCCTGCGATATTTTTCTCTGCATGCTTGCGAAATATCCCTATAACATCGGGGTCATGTTTTTCTAGCTTATCGCCTTTTACTCGAACCAACTTAAATTCTCCAGTTTTTGTATTTGAGGAATAGCGAACTGTCTCACTAAAGGCTACCATTAGGAAATTCTGAATTGTCTCATCTTTTATCTCGCGTATTGCTTTCTTTAATTTCGCAAGTTTAATAATTACTTTATCCTTGAACCAAAAATCAATATTCTTAAAATTTGGTCTTTGTATTTCCTTATCTTTAATTTTTTCTACCCTATCAAGCAACGCGAGATACTCTTTTGTTAATTTTTGAGGATTGATTGGGGTTGTCTTTGCTTTCGCAAGAAAAATAGCCAAAGGATTAAGGTCAATGCCGTAGGCATTTCTTCCTATCAATCTACTTTCGACTAAAGCTGAACCCGAACCACAAAAAATATCACAAATTGTGTCGCCCTCTTTGCTATAAGTTTCTAACAATCTTCGTCCGACTTGTGGAATAAACATCGCTGGATAAGTGTGTATTCCATGCGTGTGCGATTTTGTTTTTTCTCCTCTATAATCCCATGAATAATCGATTTTACGCACATACTTTTCATCTCTCGACTGTCCTTGATCTAGTTGTGATTCAAGATTGCGAATAATCTTAACGACAACACCTCTCACTTCTACTTCATCACGATAAATTGGGAATAGAGTTGGGTTTGCCGGTTGTAGTCTAAACTTTCCATTCTCACGATATAATTTTTTGAGCGTTGCTTGGTTGTCGTCTATCACAGCTACGACGGTCTGACCATTTTCTGCTACCTCTTGTTTGCGTATAACAACAATATCACCATCAAAAATACCCTCATCAATCATACTGCTACCTTGCACACGCAAGGCGTAGTGCTTGCCTTGTTTGCCGATTTCATCTCTTGTGATTGTAATAGTTTCATCTGGAATTTCTATTGCTTCAATCGGCTGACCCGCCGCGATTGCACCTAAAATAGGAATCTCAACTGTTTGTTTTGCTTCAACTG
>PFAA01000042.1:1481-3025 GCA_002778715.1 Candidatus Campbellbacteria bacterium CG10_big_fil_rev_8_21_14_0_10_35_52 | reverse complement strand
AGCAGTAGATACAGAGGCGAGCTTAAACTTCTTTTTGATCTCATCAAGAGAGGGGGCATAGCTATGCTTTGCCATATATACTTTTATAAAATCAAGGACTTGCGTTTGCTTTTTTGTGAGCATATATGCTATTATAGAAAATAATTAGAATGTATACAAGTACTGACCCCAACATTTGGGCACCTTACAATAAAACAAACTTTTTATACTGCACCAACATTTTTATGGAAAAGTGTCCCGCACGCAAAATATACTGTGGAAATTGCTTTCATTATTATGATCCTTGTCCGGCGATTGTTCAGTATGGTGATAGTATCAGCCCTAAACAAATATTTGAGATAGTTAAGAAAATGGTTGTTTAGGTATCTTTTCTTGTTCGGTTTATCTTTTGCAATTGAGATTGCTCCACAAGCAATTTTTTGTAAGAACCATATATTTTTATTTTAGATTTTTCAGGGGCATGACTAGCAAAAGTCTCAAATATGCTAACCCAATCAGTAAATAATATTTTCTTGATCTCCTTATTTTCAGGGATATGTAAATTATCTAGAATAATTTTGACCTGTAGATTACTCATTACACTTTTTAGAGCTTCTTTGATAAGAGGTTTCCGCCGCTCAAAAATATAAACCAGAAAATCTTTAAACTGCTCTGATTTTTGTTTATCAAAAACAGGTTTCTCTCTTTTCTTGATAGATACAAAAGCCGTATTAAATTTTGGTCTAGGACTATAATTTAACTTATCAATATCCATGAGTAATTTTATCTCAAAATTGATATTTAAAATATGTGACAGGACAGGAGAATGTGCATGCGGTGCACCTATAAATTTAATAACAGCATCTTTCTGCATGATGAGGTAGGCGACATATAATTTTGACTGTTCATTTGTAATTTTTTTTATAATATTTGCCGTAATATTAAACGGAATATTAGAGACAACAGTAAAGGGTTCATTTGGTGTTGTGTATTTTAAAAAATCAGCTTTGATAAGCGAAAGGTTGGTTGTATTCGCATATTTTTTCTGTAATTCAGAAAAGAGTTTCGAATCAGCCTCAATCGCGATAATTTTCTTATTTTGCTTAATAAGAACATCGGTTATGATACCCTTACCCGGGCCAATTTCGAGAATAGTTTTAGTCGATTCAAAGTCAACAAACTTGAGCAACTTGTTCACAAGTTGCTGATTATTGATATAATTTTGTGAATCAGATAATCCCATAGTCTTTACAAACTATTTTAGCAAAAAATTTGGGTTGATGCCATTTTTTCAAGAAGGGAGCAATCCCCGCCGTTTTATAATTTTTCCTAAAAACGGTGGGGATTTGTGCGCGCGCACAGGGCGGGTGGGGCAAGCACATACGAATTTGTTTGTGCCTCGCACAAACCATATTCTTTGAGTTGCCACTGAACTCGGTCGGAGACACAGAGTTTCAAACTATCACCAAACACGAAGAGGAAGCGCCTCTCGCCTCGCCGCAAGGACGGAGAAATGAGCGACAAGGTATCACTATAAGTGATAAAATAGAACTAGCTCATTTTGT
>PFAA01000042.1:0-1461 GCA_002778715.1 Candidatus Campbellbacteria bacterium CG10_big_fil_rev_8_21_14_0_10_35_52 | reverse complement strand
AAAATTTCCTTTCCATTTTTTGTCGGCTCCCCCCACACCCCCCGCCGAAGAAAAGAAGAAAGGTAAGGAAAATTTTTGGTTTTTGCCCCCGCGACCGAAGGGAGCGGACGAGGCGCGCGATTAGTCCGTTTGTTGTTCGAAAAAGGTTCGAGCAAAGCAGAGTAATACAGCACAATTAATCTGTATACATCACTTGTATAATTTCTATAATGAAAAAATTTTATTGCCACAATTGCGGGATGCATTCCGCCTACCGCTTGAATACTTGGCTTGAGGAAATTACGAACTCACTGTTACCAAAATTACACTTTTCATAAAAACTTAATCCTTATTTTGATATGGTTTTCAATAAAATTTTTTCGTGTATTGACCTGATAAAAATGAGGGATGATTTTTTGTTCTCTGAAATTCAAATACGCTCAGCTTGTTTTATTGATGAGGCGCAAAAACGAGGTGTGAAATTACGAGCATTAAAATTTGGGAAAAATAATCTTAGTTTTCCGTTGGTGGTAAAACCGCGCTGTGGTTCGGTGGCTCGCTATGTTACGACGAACATACGAAACAAAGAAGAATTACTTAAAGCAATCCGTAAAGCGATTATTTACTCCCCAGCATTTATTATTGAAAAATTTATTGAAAATTCGTTTGTTTATATAGCGACGGTTGTTGATTTTGATTTTGTCGCTGTAGTCCGACAAGTTCCCGCAAATATCATCGGTGATGGCGTTTCAACAATTCAGCAATTAGTGGAAAAGAAAAATAGTAACAAAACTCGCGGCGAGCCAAACCAAAAAAATTTTACTTTGTACAAAATCTTTATTGGCGGGACGACAATAAAATTACTTGCGGAAAAGAATTATAACCTGCAAACAATTTTACAAAAAGATAAAATTGTATATTTACAAAAAAATCCATTCTTAAAATTAGGAGGCGGTCTTGTTGAAGTAACAGAAGAAGTTCATACTGATAATATCTGTCTTTTTAAAGATATTGCAAAGTTTTTTGACATCCGTTTGGTTGGAATAGATTTTCTCGTTCCCGATATTACGAGTTTGTATAAAAGCCAGCATTGTGGAGTGCTTGAATTAAATAGCGTCCCATGCATTGAAATGCACCATTATCCTTCATCCGGCAAGCCACAAAATGTCGCTAGTACTCTTGTTGACTTGTTCTTTAAATATTATCTGTGACGCTTTTAACTTACATTTTACTTTTTCTCATTTTGGTTTTGTTTGCAATAGCGTTGCTCTTGTTTCTTATTCTTGCAATAAATTCTTTAATTAGGGGGAAATGGGACCAGTCGCTATTTTCTATAAAAAAATTGTTTGATTTTAATTTACCAAATTTTAATTGATAATTTATATTTTTTCTATATACTTCTTTATATAAAATGGGCGATTAGCTCAGTTGGTAGAGCAATTCGTTTACACCGAAAAGGTCGGGGGTTCAAATCCCTCATCG
>PFAA01000006.1 GCA_002778715.1 Candidatus Campbellbacteria bacterium CG10_big_fil_rev_8_21_14_0_10_35_52 | reverse complement strand
TTGTGAAAAAGATTATCAGTAATGTTGAGCTGATTGATATGAGTCATCTTTCTTTAGAAGAAGCGGAAAAGCGCATAAACGAAGAAGAAGCAATCAATGAGCCATATATGGAATTGATAAAATTTCCGGATGCTATTTTGGAAAAAATAGAAACTTTTCCTTCGGAAGAAGTTGGGTGGCTGATTCATGGAAAAACAATTATTGAGGCGTGGCTGAGAGTGGTGGAAAGAATAATGCGATACGGTTTGATTAAGGGAACGCAATATGGCTATCAGCAAAAAGAATTAATAAGCGTGGCTTGGGTGATAAGCGATGAAAATCCGGATGAGCCGGATTTATCATTAACTTTAGAATGGCCCGGGGAATTGCAAAAAGTCACTGGCGCGATTGAAAAAGACCTTAAAGAATATTATTCGGTTTTTTTATCGTCGGAACCGCCCGCAGGGATAGCTTATACTTATGGAAATCGTTTAATGAAATATCCCTTAAGCGATGGAAATTTAGACCAGATTAAAGAGGTGATTATTAAACAGCTTAAAGATTCTCCCGATTCGCGAAGGGCGGTGGCGACAACATTGGTGCCTGAAGTTGACGCTTTTTCAACAGAACCGCCGTGTATCACTCAGATACAGGCGCTTCAAAGCAATGGTAAGCTTCATTTCTTGGCGACTATCAGAAGCCATGACATTTTTAAGGGCGCGATTCCGAATGCTTTTGGTTTGCGGATTTTGCAAAAAAAGGTGAGCCAGGAATTGGGTTTTGAACTTGGACAGCTTAAAATTACCTCAGAATCAGTCCATATTTATGAGCAGGATTGGGGTAATGCTTCTCAATTGGTGGAGTGCGCGTTCTGGGAAAGGGAGCCGAATTTGATTTTTGATGAAAAAACTCAAACCGACCCAAGAGGATATCTGGTGATTAGAGTGAAAGATGAAGAAATTTTTGCTGTTTTTCAAGGTCCGCAAGGAGAGGAGTTGTTGAGTTTTAACGCTAAAATCGCCAAAGAGATAATGAAAAAAATCGCTCAACTGGAGATTTTGAGTCGGTCGGACCACTTGCTCGATATCGGCGCCGAACTTCAAAAAGCGGAGATAGCGCTAAAAAAGGGTTTGTCTTATGTTCAAGACAAACCGCTTGATTTTTAATCTTAAATCCGCGAAGTAGAAAACTTCGCGGATTTTTATCTCAGCGAATTTTATTACAATAATAAGATGATATACTTAAATACTGAAGATAGTTGGCAAGAATTTGATAGTATAGAGATTAGAATAATATGAAAAAAAATAATTCACATAGCGCTAATACAAATAATCGTAAACGAACAGGCTCTCATAGAACGATTTTAAGAAATGTAAATAAAAAATTATCAAATAAGCCAATTAGCGCCAAGAAAACTAAAATACCAAAAAATAAGAATAAGGCGAAAACAAAAAAAAGAAGACGGACTGTTGGGTTTATAAGAGCGGAAGAAAATCCAATTATTTTGCCAAAACAAGAAAATGAATGGGAGTCATGGCAAACTTTTAATCCGGGTGTTGTTTTATTGAATAATAAAATCCATTTTATTTACAGAGCTATTGGCATAGACGGACTTTCTCGTTTCGGATACGCATCGTCTTTTGATGGTTTTGCGGTTGATGAGCGACTTTCTTATCCAGTTTATGAACACGGACTAAATGATATGTCTGTTTTTAATTATTACTCTTTTGCTTCCGGCGGCAGTTTTGGAGGAGCTGAAGACCCGAGAATAGTTCGCGTGGACGAGGAAGATGTTTTATATATGACCTATACCGCTTGCGATTTTGGATTGCGAGTAGCTTTAACTTCAATAAAAATAAAAGATTTTCTGCATAAGAACTGGAAATGGAAATCACCAAAATTAATTTCTGCGCAAGGCGAAGTCCACAAGAATTGGGTCATTTTCCCCGAAAAAATAAATGGCAAATATGCCATCTTACATAGTATTAGTCCAAGAATATCCATTGAGTATATAGATAGTTTGGAATTTAAAGACGGGGATTTCATTCAAAGTTATTATAATGGTTATGGTAAGAAAAATTGTTGGGATAGTTATGTGCGCGGAGCGGGCGCTCCTCCTCTAAAAACAAAAGACGGTTGGCTTTTGTTTTATCAAGCTATGAATGCGAATGATATGAGTAAGTATAAAGTGGGAGCAATGCTCCTTGACCTTAATGATCCGACAAAAATACTACATCGTTCTCAAGAGCCGATTTTGGAGCCAGAAGAAGTTTATGAAAATAATGGTTTTAAAGTCGGAGTGGTTTATGTTTCTGGAGCGGTAATTATGCGTGATGAGATTTTAGTTTATTACGGCGCTTCTGATAGCTATGTTGGCGTTGCTTATGCTCCACTTCAAGAATTTCTGACAACTCTTGTAAGAGAAGATATGCCAAAACTTAAGACAAGAATTTTAAAGAAAAAATAATATGATAATTGAACGCTACGATAAAAATCCGATATTAAAACCTAATAAAAACCAATCATGGGAAGCGGAGGCTGTTTTTAACGGTTGTCCTATTGAAAAAGGAAATAAAATATTTCTTCTTTATCGCGCTATTTCTCTATTACATTACCATACTACAGCAAATATAAAACTTAGTGTATCTGATATCGGTATAGCGGAAAGCAAAGATGGAATTAATTTTTATAACAGAAGACGATTTATAATTCCAGAGCGCGAATGGGAAAAAATGGGATGCGAAGACCCGCGAATAACAAAACTTGGCGATAAGTATTATATTTTTTATACCGCGCTTTCTAATTATCCTTTCAGAGCCGACGGCATTAAAGTAGGGCTCGCCATAAGTAAAGATTTAAAAACGATTGAAGATAAACACCTTATTACTCCGTTTAATGCTAAAGGAATGTCACTTTTTTCGGAAAAAATAAATGGAAAAATTTGGGCAGTGTTGACAGTAAATACAGATAGGTTGCCGGCAAAAATATGCTTGGCTTCATTTGACAAAGAAAAAGATATTTGGTCAGAAAAAAATTGGCAGAAATGGTATAAAAAATTTGAGCAGTATTCTTTACCGCTTCAACGCCGTCCAGAAGACCATATTGAAGTCGGAGCGCCTCCCCTAAAAACAAAATATGGTTGGCTTTTAATCTATTCATATATTAAAAATTATTTTTCCTCGCAAAAAATTTTCGGCGTTGAAGCGGTGCTTTTAGATTTTAAAAACCCACTTAAAGTCATTGCGAAAACTGATTTTCCCATTCTTATTCCAGAAGAATACTACGAAAAATATGGTCTTGCGCCGAATGTTATTTTCCCATCAGGCGCTTTACTTAAGAAAAATATACTTTCTCTGTATTACGGCGCCGCAGATACCACCTGTTCGCTTGCTTTTATTAATATGCAAGCATTTCTTAAGAAACTTATCCAAAAAAACAAGCTATTGATAAAATTTGCGAGAGTAAAAGAAAATCCCATAATTACTCCTATAAAAGAGCATTCTTGGGAGGCAAAGAATACTTTTAATCCGGCGGCAATATATTTGGAAGGAAAGACGCATCTTTTATATCGCGCAATGTCTAAAGATAATACTTCAGTTATTGGTTATGCCAACAGTCAAGATGGCATCAATATTGATTATCGCAATCCCGAACCGATTTATACGCCTCGCGAACCGTTTGAACAAAAATTACAGCTTGGAAAAAATTCAGGCGCTGAAGACCCGCGACTTATAAAAATCGGCAATAAAATTTATATGTTTTACACCGCTTTTGATGGCGAAAATCCTCCACGAGTGGCTTTTACTTGGATTGGCGCGCGGGATTTTTTGGCTCAAAAATGGAATTGGTCGCGCTCAATACTCATCTCTCCTCCTAATTTGGACGATAAAGACGCGGCAATGTTTCCAGAAAAAATTAATGGTAAATATGTCATTATTCATCGCATCGGTGATAGTATTGACCTCTCATTTCATAAAACTTTGGATTTTGACGGAACGCATTGGCTTGAGGAATATCGCTTTATAATGCCAAGAAAAGGATGGTGGGATTCAAAAAAGGTTGGTATTGCGTCTCCGCCAATTAAAACCGCGAAGGGCTGGATTTTATTCTATCATGGCATCTCTGAAGATAATATTTATCGTGTTGGCGCTGTATTAACAGACCTGCATTATCCTACAAAAATTATCGCCCGCGCCGATGAGCCAATTTTTGAGCCGGAAGCTGACTATGAAAAAAATGGCGAGATGCCAGATGTGGTATTTCCTTGCGGCGTGGTGGTTATCAGCGAAACATTATTTATGTATTATGGCGGAGGCGATAGGGTAGTGGGCGTCGCAACAATGGAACTAAAAAAACTTTTAGATATTCTTGATACATGTAAATATTAATCTTATTATAAATCTTGGTTAATATGGAACACATAAAAATGAATTATGTTTTGAATAACAAATTATAATCAGATAAAGCAAGCTTGTAATATGATGAATATTGTCAAAATAAAAAATAAATGATTAAAAATCATAAAAAAATATCTAATCTTGATAAAAATATCAAACTATTAAGCATTAAAAAAATCATAGTGTTTGATTTAGACGGAACACTCACTAAAAGTAAGATGAATCTTGATAAAGAAATGGCAAACCTTATTTGCAGACTTCTTGAAAAGAAAATCGTAGCGGTTATCAGTGGCGGAAATTATCCGCAATTTAAAAAGCAATTTCTTGAGTTTCTGAACTGTCCAAAGGACCATCTTAAAAATCTTTTTATTCTTCCAACATCAGGAGGAAGATTATACAAGTATGAAGACAGAATGTGGCGGTTAGCGTATAAAAATATTTTGACGACGAAAGAAAAAAGCAGGATAGGAGATGCTTTTAAGAAAGCGTTTGCCGATATTGATTATATTCCATCGGAGATTATATACGGAAATGTCATAGAAGACCGTGAAAGTCAAATTACTTTCTCGGCGCTTGGCCAGAAAGCGTCAATTGCCAAAAAAGAAGAATGGAACAAAAAACAAGATATTCGTTTTCAGCTTAAAGTTGCTTTAGAAAAATATCTGTCAGATTTTGAAGTCAGAATTGGCGGACTCACTTCAATAGATGTGACCAAAAAGGGAATTGACAAGGCATATGGAATAAAGAAAATCGCAAAATTATTATCAGCGTCCATCAAAGAAATGGCGTATATCGGGGATGCTATTTTTGAGGGAGGGAATGATTTTGCTGTTGTTTCAATAGGTATAGACACTATCCAAGTCTCCGGAATAACTGATGTAAAATATTTAATCCGCAAATTATTGGCTAAAAAATAAAATTATGTTTGAAGCAATAAAAAATTTTGCAAATCAATTCGCATACGAACCAAAAATTGAGAATATTGATGCGTTAAAATCCGCGGATAAATTTCTTGTTATTGGTATGGGAGGTTCGCATTTGGCGGCAGACCTTCTGAAAGTATGGGACCCGAGCTTTGATATAATAATTCATCAAGATTATAAATTGCCGTCGCTCCCGGAGGGTGTCTTAAAAGACCGTTTGATAATTTTAAGTTCATATTCTGGAAATACCGAAGAAACACTTTCCGCTTTTGAAGAAGCCGATGCAAAGAATCTTCCACTGGCGATTATTTCCATTGGCGGGAAACTTCTTGAACTTGCTAAAAAAAACAAGCTTCCTTATGTTCAAATGCCCAATACAGGCATTCAACCGCGTTCTGCTATTGGTTTTAATCTAATGGCTCTTTTGAGGATTATGAATTTGGAACGCGCGATTACTGAAGCGCGTCAAATTTCTTCAATCCTAAAACCGCTTCAATTTGAAGTTGAAGGACGCGAACTTGCCAAAAGATTAAATAATTTTGTGCCTATAATTTATTCTTCACTGCGAAATTTTCCCATTGCGTATAATTGGAAAATCAAATTTAATGAGACGAGTAAAATTCCGGCGTTTTATAATGTTTTTCCTGAGCTTAATCATAATGAGATGGCGGGTTTTGACGCGAACAACGACACAGAAATACTTTCAAAGAATTTTTATTTTCTATTACTTGAGGACAAAAACGATACTCCTAAAATAAAAAAGCGTATGAAAACGCTCGCAAAACTTTATCGCGACCATAATTTAAAAATAGAATTTATAAAACTCGTTGACAGTAATAATATTTTCTATAAAATTTTTTCTTCTCTTATTTTGTCTGATTGGACTGCGTATTATATCGCGAAATCTTACGGCGTAGAGTCGGAGCAAGTCCCAATGGTTGAAGAATTCAAAAAACTTATTTGAAAATCGTGAATTACGAAACTTGTCGCGGGCATAATTTTTGAAAGACATTGCGCGATGCGAACACAAAAGCATAATAAAAATTAGCGGATTTTTATGATGTCTTGCAA
>PFAA01000045.1:3434-9742 GCA_002778715.1 Candidatus Campbellbacteria bacterium CG10_big_fil_rev_8_21_14_0_10_35_52 | reverse complement strand
TTCCTTATTTTGTTTTTGATTTTCGCTTTTTTATATTTTTTCATAACACCTGTATTTTAATACATGGTGTTGCAATTGATTGTTGAACTGGGGTGTTATTTATTTGCATTTTTTTGGTTTTATAGTAAACTGTTTATTACTTGCGAGAGCGAGTTTTTTTATAGAAAATTATGACAACAATCAATCAATTGATAAAAAAGAAAAGAAAAAAGATTTACGCGAAATTAAAGACGGTGGCTTTGGCGCGCGGTTTTAATACTTTAAAAAATAAGCCAACATTTTATTCTTCGCCATTCAAAAGAGGGGTGTGCATTAAGGTGATGACAAAAACGCCAAAGAAACCAAACTCAGCCATAAGAAAGGTGGCAAGAGTTCGTCTAACAAACGGCATTGAAGTTACGGCTTATATTCCCGGAGTCGGACATAATTTACAGGAACACTCCGTAGTGCTTTTGCGTGGCGGACGAGTGAAAGATATTGGTTTGCGATATACCATAGTGCGAGGCAAACTTGACGCCGGCGGAGTTGAAAATAGAAAAAGAGGAAGAAGCGCGTATGGAGCTAAAAAGCCGAAATAAACACGAGATAAAAATAAGAGGCGTAAAATTATAAATAGAAGAAAAAAATTAAAAATAAATTCACTATCTATAATTTATAAACAACAATGAGAAGAAAAATAAAAAAAAGAAAAGAAATTATAAAGGACTCAATACATGGGTCTGTTAAAGTTACTAAATTTATCAATTATATAATGCGAGACGGCAAGAAAAACACAGCGCGCAAAGTCGTCTATATGGCTCTTGATGAAATAAAAAAAAGAGAAAAAAAAGACGCCCCAGCTGTTCTTTTTGAGACAGCGCTTGATAATGTCGGACCAACAATGGAAGTGCGCTCAAGAAGAGTTGGCGGCGCCAATTATCAAGTTCCAAGAGAAGTGAGGCAGGAGAGACAACTTTCTCTTGCTATGAGATGGATTATTAGCGCCGCCGAGACAAAAAAGGGCTCTCCAATGTATAAACGGCTTGCTGACGAACTTATCTTGGCAAGCAAAAATGAAGGAGATGCCATTAAAAAGAGAGAAAATGTTCACAAAATGGCGGAAGCCAATAAAGCGTTTGCTCACTTTGCGTGGTAGGTTCGCTTCGCTCAATCTTAAAAATAAAATCTAAAATCTCAAAAATATGAAGAAAAACTTAGATTTCGCGGATAATTTTAAGAATGAATTTAATAAAAGAATTTATAAATACGCGCTGGATGTTGTTAAGTTTGTTGATAAAATACCGAGAGACACAACCTCTCAAGTTATGGCAAAGCAATTAATAAGGAGCGGAACATCAGTATCCGCTAATATAATTGAAGCAAAAGCGGCAAGTTCAAAAAAAGATTATATAAATTTTTATTTGCATGCTCTGAAATCGGCGAATGAATCAAAATTGTGGATAGGGTTGATAAAAGATAGCGGGAAAAGCGCGGGGACAGACGCGAACAAACTGCTTGATGAAACAACAGAAATCGCGAAAATACTTGGAGCAAGCGTTGTTACAATGAAGAAAAAGAAAAGAGGCGAAAAAATTGATTTTTATAATTATTAAATATAATATTAAATCTTAATAAGTTTTTAGATTTGAGATTTTAATTTTTAGATTGAAACATGAACAGAGATTATCCTTTGGAAAAAGTAAGAAATATCGGAATTATTGCTCATATTGACGCTGGAAAAACCACGACAACGGAACGGGTGCTTTTTTATACAGGTGTTTCGCATAAAATAGGAGAGGTTCATGAAGGAGAAGCGATAATGGATTGGATGGAGCAGGAAAAAGAGCGAGGTATTACCATTACATCCGCCGCGACAACCGCTTTTTGGACGCCGACATACGCGGAAGACAGAAACGATAAATCAAAATCTTTCCGATTTAATATTATTGACACGCCGGGGCATGTTGATTTTACGGCTGAAGTGGAGAGGTCTCTGAAAGTTCTTGACGGAGGTGTCGTTGTATTTGACGGAGTCGCTGGAGTAGAACCGCAGTCGGAGACAGTATGGCGTCAGGCGGATAAATATAAAGTTCCGAGAATTTGTTTCATAAATAAAATAGACAGAACTGGCGCTGATTTTGAAAGGTCGTTTCAGACAATATTGGAACGACTTACGAAAAACGCCGTCAGAATGCAGATTCCGATTGGACAAGAAGATAGACTTGAAGGCGTTATTGACCTTTTAAAAATGAAAGCGTTTTATTTTGAGGGCGATATGGGTATTGAAATCAGAGTTGAGGATATACAGGAAAGTTTAAAAGCCAATGCTAAAAAATTGCGAGACGAACTTATAGAAAAAATCGTTGAAAACGACGAATCGCTGATGAATGATTATTTAGAAGGAAAAGAAATTTCAGTTGATGAGCTTAAGAAAGTTATAAGAAAATCAGTTATCGCAAATAAACTCGTGCCTGTTTTCACAGGATCCGCGCTTAAGAACAAAGGAGTTCAGCTGGTGCTTGACGCTGTTGTTGACTATCTTCCGTCGCCTCTTGATATTCCTCCAATTAAAGGCATTGACCCAAAGACGGGGGAAGAAATAGAAAGAAAAGTGTCAGACGATGAACCATTTTCGGCGCTTGCTTTTAAATTACAGACAGACTCGTTCGTGGGACAGCTTACATATTTTCGTGTATATTCAGGAACTCTTGAATCCGGCTCTTATGTCTACAATTCATCAACAGAAAATAAAGAAAGAATAGGGAGAATACTGCGAATGCACGCAAATTTAAGAGAGGAAGTAAAAAAAGTGTATACTGGGGAAATAGCGGCGGCGGTGGGGCTTAAAGACACAAAAACATCCGACACACTTTGTGATGAAGCAAATCGCATAATTCTTGAAAAAATTGAATTTTCCGAGCCAGTGGTGAATTTACGCATTGAACCAAAGACAAAGGCCGACCAGGAAAAAATGGGGCTTGCGCTTAAAAAACTCTCCGATGAAGACCCGACATTTAAAGTAAGCGCCAATTCTGAAACAATGGAAACAATAATATCCGGAATGGGAGAGCTTCATCTTGATATTATAGTTGACAGAATGAAAAGAGAGTTTGGAGTTGAGGCGAATGTCGGCAAGCCGCAGGTTGCTTATAAAGAAACTATACAAAAAGAAGCCGAAGCTGAAGTTAAGTATATCAAACAATCGGGAGGTCGCGGTCAATATGGTCATGTTAATATCAGAATTATGCCGCTTAAACCGCTTAAAGAAGGCGCGAAGATTGCTAAAAACATTAAGCGGGAAGAAGGATTTGAATTTATTAACAATATTAAAGGCGGCGTTATTCCTCAAGAATATATACCAGCGATTGAGAAAGGCATAAAAGAAGGAATAGAAAGAGGCGCTATTGCCAGATATAAACTTGTTGATATTTCAGCGGAACTTTTTGACGGGTCTTATCACGATGTTGACTCTTCTGAAATCGCTTTCAAAATTGCCGCCTCGCAAGCTCTTCAAGAAGCCGCGAAGAAAGCCGCGCCGGCGCTTCTTGAGCCGATAATGAAAGTTGAAGTGGTTACGCCGGAGAAGTTTATGGGAGATGTGAACGGAAATTTAAGTTCAAAGCGGGGTCAGATTGAAAGCATTGAAGACAGAGGTATGCTTAAAGTTATAAACGCAAAGGTTCCATTGTCTGAAATGTTTGGTTATACCACGGCTCTTCGCTCAATGACAGAAGGACGCGCTTCCTCCACTATGGAGTTTGACCACTATGAAATTGTGCCGCAAAATGTCGCGAAAGAAATAATAGAAGTAAGAAAATAAAAATAAAGATAATAAAAATTAGGAAAAATATGTATAGACAACAAAAAAGTTGCAATTATTTTCTTACTTTGTTATTATATTTAACATATCGTTTAAGGTATTATTTTATAAATACTCTAAACTATTATTATGTTTAAGAGGAAATCAAACCGCTTATTTATTAGGTCATTTATTATTAATTTAATTATTTATTAGTATTAGTTTAATAAGCAGATAAGCTTAAAAAACTAAAAACTAAAAACTAAAAATATGGCAGAAGCATTTGACAGAACAAAGCCGCATATAAATGTAGGCACAATTGGTCATGTTGACCACGGAAAAACCACTCTTACGGCAGCAATTCTGCATGTCCTTAATCTTGCGGGGAAAACAGTCAGACTTAGAAAGGTTGAAGAAATTGACAGCGCTCCAGAAGAGAGAGCGCGAGGTATTACAATTGCTTTATCTCACAATGAATACTCAACAGACAAAAGACACTACGCGCATATTGACGCGCCGGGTCACGCCGACTATATTAAAAATATGATTACAGGCGCCGCGCAGATGGATGGAGCGATATTGGTAGTCGCGGCGTCTGATGGCGTTATGCCTCAAACAAGAGAGCATATTTTGCTTGCAAAACAGGTTGGCGTTCCGAAAATAATCGTATTTCTTAATAAAGTTGACCAAGTTGACGATAAAGACCTTATTGACCTTGTTGAGGAAGAAGTTCGCGAGCTTCTTACAAAATATGAATTTGACGGTCAAAATGCTCCAGTAATTCGCGGTTCAGGACTCAAAGCTCTTGAAGCGACATCGGTTGACGACGAATGGGCAAAGAAAATTTTAGAATTGGTGAATGCTTTAGATGAATATATACCGATTCCCGCGCGAGATATAGAAAAACCGTTTTTAATGCCTATTGAAGATATTTTTTCAATTGAAGGCCGCGGAGCCGTTGTAACAGGCAGAATAGAAAGAGGTGTTATAAAGGTTGGTGAAGAAGTTGAGATTGTCGGCATTAAAGAGACGGTAAAAACAACAGTTACGGGTATTGAAATGTTTAATAAATCGCTTGACGAAGGTATAGCTGGAGATAATGCTGGAATCCTTATAAGAGGCCTCAAAAAAGAGGAAGTTCATAGAGGACAAGTTCTTGCAAAGCCGGGTTCCGTAACACCTCACACGGAGTTTGAAGCGGAATCCTACATTCTCACAAAAGAGGAAGGAGGACGACACACGCCGTTTTTTACGGGTTATAAGCCACAGTTTTATATCAGAACAACCGATGTTACGGGAGAGGCAACGCTACCTGAAGGAATTGAGATGGTTATGCCGGGCGACACAGCAAAATTTAATGTAAAACTCGTCTCACCTATCGCGCTTGAAGAACAACAAAGATTTGCAATTAGAGAGGGCGGAAAAACAGTCGGCGCAGGCGTTGTAACAAAAATCATAGCATAGATGTTTGCATTGTTTAGCTTTTTTAAGATAATAAAGTTTCTTAAAATAAGTTAATTAAAATAATTTATGACAGCGACAAATAAAACAATTAAAACTAAAATCGTAAAGCAGACGAAAAAAAAGAAAGAACCAAAGAAAAAACCAAAGAAAATATTAAAGAAAGACGAAACACAAAAGTTAAGAATCCGCGTCCGCGCTTACGAGCATAAGATTTTAGACAATTCCATAAAACAAATTATAGACACAATACTTCGTTTTGACGCAATTATAGTAGGGCCGATACCGCTTCCGACTGAAATTAAAAAATATACGGTAAATCGCGCGCCATTTATTTATAAAGACGCGCGCGAACAATTTGAAATGAGAGTTCATAAGAGAGTTATGGATATAATAAATCCATCCCCGAAAGTTATTGAGGCGCTTACAAATATGAATTTGCCATCAGGCGTCAATATTGATATAAAGACGATTTAATCAATAAATTAAACAACACCGAGGTTCAACCTCGGTGTTGTTGTTTTATTTCTTGAACTTTTTGCTTGCATTTTAGCGGGTATTATAGTATGGTATATACATTATCTGAAGGCATTTGCCTTCTGTTTTTATTAAGACGGTATTTACGCGCAAATTGTTTATATTGTGTTTATACGCTAAAAATTATGAAATTTATTATTGGAAAAAAACAGAATATGACCCAAATTTTTGACAATGAGGGCAAAGTTCATCCGGCGACCATACTTAATATATTGCCTGTTGTTGTTACGCAGGTGAAGAATAAAGAAAAAGACGGATACGAAGCGGCGCAAATCGGTTATGGAAAAAAGAAAGAGAAAAATATAAACAAAGCCCAAAAAGGACATTCCAAAGAACTCGGCAATTTTGAAGGATTTAAAGAATTTAAGAATAATAAAGATGAGTATAAAATAGGAGATAAAATTAACATTTCAATATTCGCTGAAGGGGACAAAATTAGAATCACAGCCGTCTCAAAAGGAAAAGGTTTTCAGGGCGTTGTTAAAAGGCATGGTTTTCACGGCGGACGAAGGTCTCACGGACAGAAACACTC
>PFAA01000045.1:574-3424 GCA_002778715.1 Candidatus Campbellbacteria bacterium CG10_big_fil_rev_8_21_14_0_10_35_52 | reverse complement strand
TTAAGGGCATAAGAATGGGTGGTAGAATGGGGAGCGACAGAATAACCGTAAAAAGACTTAAGATTATACAAATAGATAAAGAGAATAATCAAATAGCGGTAAATGGTCCTGTGCCCGGCAGAAGAGGGACAATTGTTGAAATTCAAAGTATAAATTAAGAATTAAAATAATAAAAAGAGAATTCGCGCGATAAATTTTCTCATAATTCAAATTTATATTTCATTATTCAAAAATATTATGGAATCAAAAATCTACAATCAAGAAGGAAAAGAAACAGGGAAAATAACTTTGCCCGAAAGTGTTTTTGATTTGCCTTGGAATAATAATCTTGTCCATCAGGTTGTCGTATCTATGCAGGCAAACGCAAGAAAAATGATTGCTCACAGCAAAGATAGAAGCGATGTTCGCGGAGGAGGCAGAAAACCATGGAAACAAAAAGGGACGGGACAAGCCCGCCACGGCTCAAGCCGTTCTCCTATTTGGCGCGGAGGAGGCATTACTTTTGGTCCGAGAAACGATAAAGATTACAGCAAAAAGATTAATAAAAAGATGAAAATAAAAACGCTTTTTACGATATTGTCGCAAAAACTTAAAGATAATGAAATAATTTTTATAGACCGCCTTATTTTTACGGAGCCAAAAACTTCAGAAGCAAAAAAAATAATATCTTCTCTTTCCAATATCGCGGGATTTGAAAAGTTAGCGACAAAAAGAAAAAACGCCGCGCTTTTTTCATTAGGAGAAAAAGACAGAGATACTGAAAAAAGTTTTAGAAATTTCAGCAATATGTCTGTCAATGAGGCGCGCAATATGGAACCATTGGAAGTTTTAACATATAAATATTTAATAATCTCCGACCCTGATAATGCGATTAAGTTTTTAGAAAATAAATCAGACAAATTAAATAAGATTAATAAATTAAATAAAGAGGCTAATAAATCGGATAAATTAAAGAAAAAGAAAATCGGCAAAATTAAGAAAGATAAATAAATTTTATTAAACTTTTATATTAGATAAATTAAAATGGCATTATTTGGTTTAAAAAAGAAAAAAATTGTTTCTAAAAAATCCGAAGAAACTTCTGAAAAAATAGCTGAAGAAACAAAAAAAACGGCACTGACTGTAAAAAAAACAGCTGTAAAAACCTCCGTAATCTCTGTAAAGCCGCAAAATAAAGAAAACGGTATGTTTTTATCTGTTTTAATACAACCAAGAGTTACCGAGAAAGCGACAAATGAAATGGAAAAAGGAGTTTATGTATTTGAAGTAAATCAAAACGCCGCAAAAGAAGAAATAAAAAACTCAATAAAGCATTTTTATGGCATAGAACCTATTAAGGTAAATATTGTAAAAATTCCGCAAAAAATAATTTTCTCGCGGACAAATGGACGCAAGGGCGTAAGACATGGAGGAAAAAAAGCGTATGTTTATTTAAAAAAAGGAGATAAAATTGAAATAATATAATTTTATATGCGAATAATTCGGCAATATAAAAAAATAATAAAGTTAAATAAATTAAATTATGAAAAAATATAAACCAACAACACCGGGCAGACGCGGAATGACAGGAATCTTATACAGAGACATTCTTACAGCGTCAGAACCGCACAAAGCTCTAACAAAAGGCATTAATAGGTCTGTCGGAAGAAATAATGCGGGAAGAATTACAACACGCCATAAAGGTGGCGGTCATAAAAGAGTGTGGCGCGAAATAAGTTTTACATATGACAAATTAGATATTGAAGCGACCGTTAAGACTATTGAGTATGACCCGAATAGAACAGGGTTTATAGCCCTTGTTTCTTATAAAGACGGAGAGAAGAGATATATATTATTGCCAAAATCTGTAAAAGTTGGAGATAAGATAATAGCGTCAGAGAACGCTATGATTAAAGCCGGCAATAGTCTGCCTCTTAAGAAAATACCCGTCGGAGCTTTTGTGTATAATGTTGAACTAAAACCCGAAAGCGGAGCAAAACTCGCTCGCTCCGCGGGAAACTACGCCGAAGTTGTCGCAAATGACGCGGGTTTTATTCATCTTAAAATGCCGTCATCGGAAATAAGGAAAGTCAGTGATAAAGCATGGGCGTCCATAGGAGAGGTAAGCAATGACGAGCATCGTTTAGTAAATCTTGGCAAAGCCGGTCGCGCGCGATGGATGGGTAGAAGGCCTACGACGCGCGGCTCCGCTATGAATCCGGTTGACCATCCATACGGAGGAGGCGAAGGTAAAGCTGGCCGCGGAAGAAGACGCGCTGTTTCAATGTGGGGCAAACCGACAGGTAAAGGTCAGAAGACGCGAACACCTAAAAAATATTCAAATATATTTATTATTAAAAGAAGAAAAGTTGGGAAAAAGAGATAAAGTTATATAAAATATTTTATTTCGCGACAAAGCAAAAACAAGTTTTAATTAACTTAGGAAATGAGTTCTTAAGTTTTATAGATTTTCACTTTTGAGGCGCGCGAACATATTGGCTCTTCAATTTTAATATTCTTTCATCTTGAATTACGCAAACTCATAATATTATTGAAATTATACTAAAATCATATTTATGATTTGCAAGATATCATGCTTATGATTATTAGACAGAGTACCAAACATTTTTAGTATTTCTAAAAATACTTTAATATTATTTTTCGTTATTTCAAAATAGGCAATTTCTTTTGTTTCGGCAGTTCGGCCAATTAAACTGATTTTCGCTTTTAATTCCGTAATCGGAAAACATAAATATAACATAGGTTGCGTGCCGACTGCATATTGTTTTTCGGTAATTTTTATTTCAGTAACTATTTCGTATCCATTAAATTTGTGAATTAAAAGTGGATATTTAACTTGAGTATATTCAA
>PFAA01000045.1:189-492 GCA_002778715.1 Candidatus Campbellbacteria bacterium CG10_big_fil_rev_8_21_14_0_10_35_52 | reverse complement strand
TGAAATTGAATTAAGGTAATCAATAATACTTTCTAAATCCTTTCTAGAAACAATGTCCCATTTATAAAAATACCAAATATATTCTGATAACTCATAAAATGACTTTATTGTTCTATTGGGTCGCAAAAATTGAATATTTTCTAAAGTTGTTTCCATCAATTTTTCCAAATCCTTCTTCTTCTTAACCTTTACATTTTTGTCATCTTTTTTATATTTCTTTCCCCAATTAACATCATAGCCAATTTGCCATTCTACATAATTATTTTCCTTAAATCCTTCTTTCTTTACAGAAACAGGCAACCC
>PFAA01000045.1:0-180 GCA_002778715.1 Candidatus Campbellbacteria bacterium CG10_big_fil_rev_8_21_14_0_10_35_52 | reverse complement strand
CAAAATTGAACGTTTTTTTATACGAATTTTCCCACTGATAGCGGTTAATAATATTGGTACTTTAATTTTATGTTCTGATTCACTAATTAAAATTTTTGGCATATTTTTCACCTAATTTACTTCCCAATAATTCTCTAAAATAACTATCTATTTTCAGTTTAGCATTAGGAATTTCTCTAA
>PFAA01000033.1 GCA_002778715.1 Candidatus Campbellbacteria bacterium CG10_big_fil_rev_8_21_14_0_10_35_52 | reverse complement strand
TTTTGAATCGCTTTCTTTAAGCTGATATTTCAACTGAGCTATTCTTTTATCTATGTCGGCTTTTTTCCCTTTTCCGCCGACTATAATGGTATTATCTTTTGTTGAAATAATTTTATTCACTTTTCCAAGAACTTTAAGTTCAATGTTTTCCATTTTTATACCAACGCCTTCCGAAATAACTTCTCCACCTATAGTCATAGCGATGTCTTCAAGAATTTCTTTTTTTCTGTCGCCGTATCCCGGCGCTTTAATGGCAAGAATATTAAACGCTCCTCGCAATTTATTTACAACAAAAGTGGCAAGCGCTTCGCCTTCAACATCATCGGCGATTATCACTAAGTCTTTTTTGCCAATTTGCGCGAGTTTTTCAAGAAGAGGCAAGATTTCTTTTATTGTTGATATTTTTTTATCTGTTATTAAAATTGAAACATCTTTATATTCCGCTTCCATTCGTTCTGCATTCGTAATCATATACGGAGAAATATATCCTTTATCAAATTCAAGCCCTTTAACGACTTCCGAATCAACGCCAAAGGACTGCGACTCTTCTACTGTTACAACTCCGTCTTTGCCGACTTTATCTATTGTCTCCGCGATTTTCGCGCCAAGCTCTGAAGATTCCGCTGAAATTGAAGCGACTTGTTTTATTTCGTCTTTAGTTTTTATCTGCTTTGCTATATTGGCAAGCGCTTCCACAACAAGACCTCCAGCTTTGTCTATACCGCGTTTTATAGCCATAGCGTTAAGTCCCATCGCGGTTTGTTTCATCCCTTCTGACACAATAGCTTGCGTCAAAACAATAGATGTTGTCGTGCCGTCCCCAGCGACTTCATTGGTCTTATTCGCAACTTCTTTTACAATCTCCGCTCCCATATTTTCAAACTTGTCTTTAAGCGTTATGTCTTTCGCTATTGTTACACCGTCATTTGTGATAGTCGGACCGCCATATCCTTTGTCAAGCACGACATTTCTCCCACGGGGACCAAGTGTTACTTTCACGACATTTGCCACTTTGTCAATTCCCGCTTTTAACGCTTTACGCGCTTTTTCATCAAAAATTATTTGTTTACTCATATTTATTATTAAATTTAATTAATTTTTTACTTACTGATAAAAATTCTCGCAGTTTTGTTAAAAATCAAAACTTGATAAAAATATTTAATTTATACTCTGACTATCAAATCAATATAATTGAAATTGGTAAGATTATTTCAAAATCGCCAATATATTTCCTTCACTGACAATATAATATTCCTCTCCTTCAAATTCAATCTTATCGCCCCACTGAAAAAGAACCTTTTCACCTTTTTTTACGCTCATTGGTATAAAATTTCCATTGTTGTCATATTTTCCTTCGCCAATTGCTATAATTTTTCCTTTATCCGTCTGTTTTTGGTCAACTGTTTCCGGGATAATAATTCCTGACTTTAAAGTTACTTCAGAATCTTCTTGCGAAATCTTTTTAATAATTACCCTGTCCCCAAGCGGTTTAAGAATATCTTTTTCTTTTTCTTTTTCTTTTTTTATATCTTTTCTCATATTTTAACTCGCAAATTATAATTAAAAAAACACAAAATACCTTTAATATAAATAATCGCGGTAAATTGTATATTTCTCAGCTACACTAATAATTTAATATATTATACTCTCTAATAATATGTTTTGTCAAATTTTTACTCGTCCGCCACTTTTTGCGCTCAAGTATATCAAGCGTCAATGTCAATACGAGACATCCTGACTCTCAAGCTCTTTAATTTTCCTCTGATATTCTAACCGCAATGCCTCTTGCTCTAGGTAAAGTTGATTTATCTTAGAATCAGCTTCCTGAGCTAACTTTTGAATCTGACTAGTTATAAACTGCATTGCGATTGGCTGATTCTTAATATTTTTCTCGTCTTCATAATACTGCTGTTGTATCGCTAAAATTTGTCCGTCTATCGCGGCAATCTTTTCATTGTATTCAGACAATAAAGACTGAATCTGGTTGTTGATTTGATTCACTCGTTCCCACTCTATCTGCTTTTGTTCTTCCAATATCTTTTGTGCTTCTCGTTGCTGTTGTAATTCAAGCTCCCGAGCTTGATCTTCCAACTGTTGTTGTCGTAACAAATCTAACCTCTTTTGTTCTTCTGCCGCCTGTCGGGCTTCTGCTTCTTTCTGTAATCTATATGCTTCGGTTCTTGCTTTAGCGGTTTCTGCCTCTATCTTTGTTTTTTCTGTTTTTAACGCTGTTCTTTCTGCATCTATCTCTAATTGAGCGCTTTCTGTTTCAGATCGCGATGTTGTTTCTTCTTGATTTTCATTTTCGGCTTTCAATTTGGCATTCTCTGCCCTCAAGCGCTCAACCTCACTTTTTAATTCTTCATTTCGCTTGTTCGCTTCTTCTTGTCCTCGCTTGCTAACCTCAATCGCTTTTGTGATAGCTTCCCTATCGTTTTCAGGTACTTCGTTTAAAATGTCCGATAAAGTTTTTGATGGACTTCTGTTTTCTCTAAAATAGCATTGAGCAATACAGATGCTTTTTCTTCCTCCATGTTTCCTGCGCGTTCCGTAGCCAATGAAATTTTATTTTCGTAGTCAATCATCGCTTTTTCAATCCGTTCAGGATTGTCGTCACTTGAAATTTCGCGAATTTCAACAAGTCGCTCATCAGCATATTCAAGTGCCTTTTGAGCTTTCTTTTCAGAATCAAAAGTGAAAAAAAGATTTATCTTTTCAAACATAGTATCAAAGAAATAGAAAAAACTGCCTGGTGTAGTTCCGGCACTCGTCTGCGCCAACACTGGAGCAGGAACAAAAACGAGAGTAAGCAAGAGAAGTGATGTAATAAAAATGTTTTTAATAGAAACTTTGAATTACGAAACTTAATTAATACCCAAATATATCATAAATATATTACAATACAAAATGACCCAAGTAAGGTTTAGGCCATAATGACTTGGAGACTGAGCCTCCAAGTTCTTACTGAAAATAGCAAGGTCCGACCTTACTGTATTGCTGTATAATTCGAGGTATAAAAACTATCAGTATGAGACGGTGTATGAAAATTCCAACTAATGCTAATCAATTATTTCTATTTCATCGCTAATGTCTTTTTTGTTAATACCTTTTTTATCAGAAATAAATATTATCACTCCTACCGATATTCCTACTATTCCAAAAATAGCCGCCAGCCATTTATAGATTCCGCCATCTTTATCTTCACCGCTTAAACTTGAAATTACGGATGCTGTCTGTGACATATCTTTTTGAAATTCTTTATCTTGTTTTTCTTCTTCTTGCGATTCTTGCAAAATATTGTTTTCTTCCGTGGTAGCGGGCTGATGTTGAGGCGATTGCGTTTCTTCTGAAACTGTTTTTGTTTGAATTGTCGTAATGTTCTTTTGTGGAATTTTAATTTCTTCAAATACGAAAGCATTTACTCCATTAGGATATAAAAGTGAAGTATTTTCTTTATTGAAATTAAACCCTATTGTCTCAGAAGAAAATATTAATTTTCTATTTGGTAATATTATAGTATCTCTTGGAATTATAAATCTATTATTTTGAGATTGTATTTGCCACCACGAAAGATTAAGTTCGCGATTTGATTTATTATGAATTTCAATAAAATTTTCATCTATATTTGAAATAACAAGCTCTGCGGGATACGCGTTCACAATAATTCTATCTGAAGCTGAATATACACCAGATGAAACATTCAATATTACCGCATACTCTCCTGGATATTGATAATAATGCAGAACATTTTGCCCTTTTTTAATTTCGCCGTTTCCAAAGTTCCAAATATATTGCGCGTTTATGAGTGGCTCTTTTTTTAATCCGAAAGATTTTCCTTCAAACAAAGTGTCAGCGCCAACTGCCACGCTTTTGTCTTTTCCAGCATCTGCAAAAATCTGCGGTTCTGTAGAAAATGAGCTTGATTGGGACCCAACGCTTGAGCTTGAAGATTCTTGATTTTCATTTTCGTCAGTTTCTAAAATATTATCACTATCATCAGATGTAAAGTTGACTATCCCCTGAGTTGGCGATAATGCTTTCCAACTTTCTAATATTAATTGTAATGAATTTCCGTCTCCTATCGCGCCAAGGTCGGAAGTGTATGTAACAGAATCAACTGTTACTCCTCCTAAATCTATGAGTGCTAAAGTGTCTTGCGTATTATTTAAACTCATTACCGTATCTATTATAGTACCAGAAAAACTTGAGTGTTCAGACAAAAATGTTACCGCGTCACTCGCAAGTATTGCGTAATTATAAGGTTGTATAATTATAGAACCTTGACCTCCCTTTTCGGGTGGTATATTTAATATATGATTTGAACCATCATTAAATTTCCAATCGGTAAGGTCTATCTGATTTGAACTATTATTATATATCTCAATCCATTCGCGTTTAGTATCAGAACCTTCCAAATCGTACATAATTTCATTTATAATAACCTGCGCGTTTGCTGTTTCAAATAATGCAAAAAATACTATCGCAACAAAAATATATTTCATAATTATTCTTTATCGTCTATATTAAGCATCTTGCGTAATATATTTTCCGGAATTTCTTTTTTATCTTGCGTCTTATTTATTATGGTCTCATCGCTTTGAATATTACCGTTGGTTTTTTTAAGAGCGTCTTTTTGCGTCGTCTTTAAATCTTTTTTATTATTATTATCCATAACGGACGCGAGAGCTTTCTTCAATTCATCGCGGTTTTCTTTGCTTGGTTCTTTATGTTTTTTTTGAATAATATGATTTTCTGATTTTAATCTGTTTAAAGATATTGTCTTTTCTGTTTGCTTTTGCTGATATTTTTGCTTAAATGGCGGAATTATATTATTTCTATTTTGTAAAGATTTTTGCGTATTTGACGCACTATGCATAAATTGTTTTTTATACTGATTTGTTTTTGAAATAACATTATTGCCGTTATAAATAACGCTTTCTGTTTTTTTGACAGGTTTCTCCGCGACATCTGATGTGGTAGATTTAGGTTTTGCCTTTGGCGAAGGAGTTATCGGCTCATGCCATCTTTTGATATTTTCCTCAACAAGCGTTCGTGGTTTGCCGTAATGTTCCCGTGAAAATGTTATTACTTTTTCTTTGAAGGAACTATGTGTCGGCTCAATCGGCGGAAGCGAAGTCGCCGAAAACGGCTTGGAAGAAACGCCGTCTATCATAAGTTTCAAATACATCTGAAAAATGCCGAGATTTACCAAATCCTCAGCGATAAATGTCGGAGCATATTCTTTCTCTAAAACTTCAGCGTCAATCGCACCGACACGAAATGAAATCATTGTGCCTACATTGCCAAAAACCGCATCGCGCACTTCCTCTGACATTTGTTCTATATATTGATGCGCTATTGTGAGATTAAGTTTGTATTTTCTTGCTTCCGATAAAATATCCGCGAATGACTTATTTGCGAATGACTGAAATTCGTCAACATAAAGATAAAAATTGGGCAGATTTTCTTTTACCGCAGTTGACACATCCGCGCGCGACATTGCCGCAAGATAAATTTTTGTAATAAGCATACTTCCTAAAAGATTGACATTGCCTTCTCCGACTCTTCCTTTGGACAAGTTTATGAGTAAAATCTTTTTAGTATCCATTATGTCGCGTAAATCAAAAGACGATTTTGGTTGACCTATAATATTTCTCATTAAAGAATTTGAGGTAAATTGACCGACTTTATTTTGAATTGCGGGAGTCGCTTCCGCCGCGAATCTTTCCGTATATTTTCCAAATTCGTTAATCCAAAAAGATTTAACTGACGGGTCTTTTAAGTTTTCAACAATCTTCTTCCTATATTCTTTGTCAGCGAGCATTCTGTTAATGCCTAAAAGTGTGGCGTCTGGATATTCCAAAAGTGCCAAAATCGTATTATTTAAAATATATGCCATTCTTGCGGACCAAGCGTCTTCCCAGATTTTCTCAAACACACTCATAAGACCATTTGCGACTAAATGTCTTTTATCAGCTTCAACATTTTCCATCACATTAAATGAAATCGGATAATCAAGGTCAAATGGCGCAAAATAAAGCACATCTTGAATTCTCTCTTCCGGTATATATTCAAGAAGTTTTTCCGCGGTAGAGCCGTGCGGGTCAATAAAAGCAAGACCTTCGCCGTTTTGAATATCTTGTATTGCCATATTCTCCAAAAGAGTAGACTTGCCCATTCCCGTCTTGCCGATAACATAAGTGTGTTTTGTCCTGTCTTCCGATTTTATGCCAAATTTTATTTTCTTGCCGCGCGAATCGGTTGAACCAAAAAATGTAATTTGTTCTTTATGATTCATCCTGTTAGAGATAGGAAATAAAATTTCCGTATCTTAAATTAATCTATAATTGTGAATTACGAAACGCAAAAATTTATAGTCTATTGAGCAAAAACATTTAAAAAATAAAAAGATTTTGCGATCGAGGACCTAAATTTTTGCGTTTCGTAATTCATAGTCTATAAGTATTAAAATAATTTAAATCATTTAATCCCGCGCGACCAATAATATAAACTCTTTTATCTCTAACGGGATTCATTATTAAAAGTATAATACGGATTATAATATATAAAAAGTGATTTATACCTATAAATTCGTCAGAATTAAAATTTTGCGAAAATTTTGTTTTATTTCTTTGAATTACGAAGCTCTTTTTTGGCATAGTTTTTGCAAGGCATACATAAAAAATCTATTGATTTTTTGTTAGGCCTTGCCTGCGCGTCGTCGCGCCTGTCTTCGTACGATGGGGACCGTTTACTAAATTGTGTCTGATATTTTCTTGTTTCTAATAATTTTCTTAAAATGATTTCCAGACATCTTTCCAGATGTT
>PFAA01000022.1:2964-9843 GCA_002778715.1 Candidatus Campbellbacteria bacterium CG10_big_fil_rev_8_21_14_0_10_35_52 | reverse complement strand
CGCTGGAATCTTGCTTACAACGGAAGTTGCCATAGCGGATGAACCTGAAGAAGACAAAAGCGGTGGAGTAGGCGGAGGAATGTCAGCGGGTATGCCGGGAATGGGAGGATTTTAAAATTATTTTGTTTAATATAAAAAACCGCCGTCATAAAAACTTGGCAGAAGTTTTCTATTAGTCTTTGGATTATGAAATTTGTTAAGAAAGAACTTATTAAATCAAAATTCAAAGATTTCCGGTAGTAAAAACCACAATTCACTACGGAGCGAGCAAAAATCAAAACGACAATACAAAATTATTAAAATTTAGACGGTGGTATTATGAAAATGCAATTATTTTTAAATCCATCATAATTGTTTGTTTTTTATTTTTTTTAGAGTAAAATTATAATATTAATAATTTAAGATAATATACATAAATTAATAAAAACATGAGCATCATAAATATTTTAATTGGTGTGGTAATTGTTATCGTCTTATTTGTAATTTACGCGTATAACAAATTCGTGCAATTGATTAACAGAACGAAAGAAGCATGGGCGGATATTGATGTTCAGCTTAAACGCAGATACGACCTTATTCCAAATCTTATAAATACCGTAAAGGGTTACGCGAGTCACGAAGAGGGCGTTCTTTCAAAAGTAACGGAAATGCGCGCGAAAGCTATGCAAAGTGGTTCGCTGGAAGATAGGGGAAAATCGGAAAATATGCTATCAAGCGCTCTCAAATCGCTTTTCGCGGTCTCGGAAAATTATCCAGACTTGAAAGCAAATCAAAATTTTTTAGAGCTTCAACGAGAATTGTCAGACACTGAAAATAAAATACAAGCCGCTCGCCGATTTTATAATGGAAATGTCCGTGATTTAAATATCGGATTGGAATCTTTTCCAAATAACATTATCGGTAATATGTTTCATTTCAAAAAACAGGATCTCTTTGAGCTTGAAGAAAACGCGATAGCTCGCGAATCGGTGGATGTTAAATTTTAATTTATCGCGTAAATTATAGCGGTAGTCGCTATATTTTGTTATTGTTTCAATTTTTTCAACTAACGCCAAATTATCCCATATGGGACAGAAGCGCGCTATTTGGAAACAATAGTAATAGCTCTTTTTCGTTATTTTTTTTAATTCTTTCAATTTTTTCAACTAATATGAAATTATCCATATACTGGGCAGAAACGCGTTATTTGAAAACAATTTTTACGCATAGGTTTTACGCATTGGTCTGACATACGAATACCGTAAAAGTTAAAAGTCAAAAATTTGTAAAACCGCAAATAAATTTTTAAATTTAAAATTTACCACTATATATCAACGCTCTATGCGGATACCGATGTAATAGATGAAGGTTGATTATAAAAAGATATTTGAAAATTGATCATTGAATAATAATTATCAATAATTGATAATTTAGCGGATATTTATTGTTTATAATCTAAATAACTTAAAGTAAGTTATAATATAAAAATGGAATCAATAGAAATTATTATTGCTATATTTTATTTTATATTCGGAATAATTATAGGGAGTTTTCTAAATGTCGTTTCATTAAGATACAATACCGGGCGCTCAATAAAAGGCAGGTCAATGTGCTTTTTATGTGGCAGTAAATTAAAATGGTTTGACCTCATACCAATATTTTCTTTTTTAATATTTTCAGGAAGATGCAGATTATGCAAGAGCAAAATATCCTGGCAGTATATATTTGTTGAATTATCAACGGGACTTGTTTTTTTGGGAATTTTTCTTAAATTCTCTTTTATTCTCAATCATTCTTTATCGTATATGATAATCAGCTCTGTATATTTTATGATTATTTTCTCGCTTTTGATTATAATTTTTATATATGATTTAAAACATAAAATAATACCGAATAATTTTGTATACGCATTTATCTTATTTTCATTTTTTACTCTGTTTTTTAATCTTAATACATTTCAGTTAACAACACCGACTATTTCTCATTTAGCCGCTGGACCTCTGTTTTTTTTGTTTTTTTTCTTTTTGTGGCTTATATCAGACGGCAGATGGATTGGTTTAGGTGATGGAAAACTTGTTGTTGGAATAGGGTGGATACTCGGTTTATCCGCGGGAGTTTCAGCAATCATATTATCTTTTTGGATAGGAGCTCTTTTTGGCGTAGGGCTTGCGTTAATTTCGTCATTGTATTTGCAAAGAAAACAATTTACAATGAAAAGCGAGATACCATTCGGACCATTTCTTATAATCGGATTTATGACAGCGTTTTTCTTTAATATGAATATTTTCAATTTCATTTTATAAATATGCCGAAGCTTAAAAAAAATAAAGGATTTTCTATTGTTGAGATGCTTGCGTCAATAGCTATTTTTACCATTATCACCACAGTTGTTCTTGTTGGACACTCAAAATTTTCAGGAGGATTGCTTATTGAAAATCTCGCGTATGATATAGCGTTGTCTATACGCAAAGCGCAGGTGTTTGGCTTAAGCGTTAGAGAGTTTGGAGCGGGTAACAGTGAATTTGATGTCGGTTATGGCATGCATTTTGATTCCGCAAGCGATGATTTGTATATATTTTTTGCCGATAAACAAGCGCCAAAATATATTGGATATGAAATCGGATATGATGACGCGACAGAGAATATTGAAATAATTACACTTGGGAAAGGAAATAAAATATCAAAAATTTGCGGCGCGCTTCAAGGCGGTGTGGAAAAATGTTCAAATGATGCCGATGGAGCGATAACATTTATTGACATTATTTTTAAAAGACCAAATCCAGAAGCGATAATAAAGAGCAATATACAAAATGATGTGTATGCTTCGGCAAAAATAACCATTCAATCTCCCAAAGGAACGACTTTTGACATTAATACATTGACGACTGGACAAATATCGGTAGAGAAATAAAAATAAAAATAAAAAATGAAAAAATCAAAATTACAATCAAAAATTCAAAATTTTTCAGAGACGAAAAAAATACGATTATATGAAAAAAAAGGATTTACTCTAATAGAGATGCTTGTCGCTGTTTCATTATTCGTATTCGTGATGTTAATTGGCGTAGGAACGCTTCTTTCCATAATTGACGCGAATAGAAAAGCGCGCGCGTTGAGTTCCGTTATGAATAATTTAAATTTCGCGCTGGAGAGTATATCAAGAAATATTCGCATGGGAACAAAATATCACTGCGAAGAAAATACCAGTGTCCCGCCTAATATTGATACGCCAAAAGATTGCAACCCCGGTAAATTATTCGCTTTTGAAGCATCAGGTGGAAACCCGCTTAATCCAAATGACCAAATAATTTATAGAATAAATTATGACGAATCGGGAATTGAAATGTCAAAAAACGGCGGCGCTAATTTTGTTGGCATAACGGCAAAAGAAGTTGTCATAGAAAATTTTTCTTTTTATGTCAGCGGTTCGTCTATGACCGACAATTATCAGCCAAAAGTCGTAATAACAATTAAAGGTTTTGTAGGCGTTAAAGAAAAAATCAAGACCGAATTTAATTTGCAGACAATGGTATCGCAAAGAGTTCTGGATATTTAGATTTTATTTTACTCATATAATCAATTAAAAAATTAAAATGAAATTATTAAAACAAAAATTAAATATCTTTAACATCTTCCGCGAAATAAATAAACCAAGGATAATTCGGTTTATCAGAGGTAAATCGCGAGCTAAAAATATAAGGAATTATAAATTGCAATTAAGCGATGGTTTTACGATGATTGAATCATTAGTCGCCATATCGGTGCTCGCTATGTCTATTATAGGTCCTATGACGATAGCGTCAAAAAGTTTGTCATCGGCAATGTTTTCCAGAGACCAGATTACGGCTTTTTATTTAGCTCAAGAGGCGGTTGAATTTGTGAGAAATGCGCGCGACGAGAATAATATTCAAGGAAATGAAAATTGGCTTGACGGAGATATTAATATATGCCGCAATGGAAATGTATGCACTATAGATATAATAGAAACACTCGGCAATCAAATCAAACAATGCATTGGCGGAACAGGGTCGTGCCCTGTATTGAAATATGACGATAATATAAATTTTTACACATATAAAAGTGGCGCGGATTCAAAATTTACAAGAGAGATTCAGCTTACAGAAATAAATAACAGGGAAGAAGAGATAAAAGTAACACTATCATGGGAAACAGGATTTTTAAACAAGAACTTTGTCGTCAAAGAAAATATATTTGATTGGTAAAAAAGCGTAAAATTAAAAACAAAAAATGCGAAACAATAGCAAAAAACAGAATAAAATGCAAAAATTTAAAAATGTTTTTTACTTGCGCGCTTCGCGCGGAGGTTTTGCTCTGTTATACGCTGTTTTAGTTTCCAGCATATTGCTTGCCGTCGGACTCGCGATATTTAATATCACCCTGAAAGGATTGATATTATCTTCTTTGGGAAGAGATTCGCAGTTTGCGTTTTATGCCGCAGATACGGGAGTAGAATGCGCTTTATATTGGGATATAAAAAATAACGCGTTCGCGACATCAACAACATCAGATATAGAATGCGTAGGGAATATCATAAATGATATCGGTGGCGTCGGTTATGGAAATCCGAATATATTTACGCTCAATTTTTCTCCGGAAGCATACTGCGCGATTGTATCCGTAACAAAATATCAATTGCCTGCCGTCCTCACCATTGTTGAATCGCGTGGATATAATATATGCGACACGGGAAATCTAAAAAGAGTAGAAAGAGGAATTAAAGTAACATATTAATTTTTATGGCAGATTGGGTTTTTTGGAAAAAATTTATAAACAATTTATTTTTGACAAATTATTTTTCAAAAAGCCGTAAATTAAGAAGTTGAATAATTATGTCTCAAAAAAACATACCAAGCAAAATATTGGAGAGAATTAAAAAATTGAGAAATACAATTGATTATCATCGTCATCTTTATCATACTGAAAATCGCGAGGAAATTTCAGCGGAAGCTCTTGATTCTCTGAAAGAGGAACTTTTCAAAATAGAAGAGCAATATCCGAAACTTATAACACATAATTCGCCTACGCAAAGGATTGCGGGGAAACCGCTTAAAGAATTTAAAAAAGTAAAACACAAAGTAAAACAATGGTCGTTTAACGACGCATTCAGCGAAGAAGATGTTAAAAATTTTGATAAAAGAGTAAAACGATTTTTAAAATCAGAAACGGGAAATGATGTCAATCCTACTTATGTGAGCGAGTTAAAAATAGATGGTCTAAAAATCGTGCTTGAATATGAAAAAGGCAAATTAAAAACAGCCGCGACTCGCGGCGATGGAGACATCGGCGAAGACATTACATTAAATATAAAAACAATTGAATCAATTCCGCTTATATTGCGGAAAGATATTGATATTATCGTTGAAGGCGAAGTGTGGCTTGGAAAAAAAAGTTTTGATATTTTAAATAAAAAAAGAAAAGAAAAAGGCGAATCGCTTTTCGCAAATCCGAGAAACACGGCGGCAGGTTCAATTCGTCAGCTTGACCCGAAGATTGTTTATGAGAGAAATCTTGATAGTTTTATATATGACATCGCGAGTTTAAGCGAGAGAATGCCCGCAACGCAATTTGAAGAATTAAAACTTTTGCGGGAGCTCGGTTTTAATGTAAATAAGCATTTTAAGCTTTGTGAAGATATAGAAGGAGTAATTGATTTTTGGAAATTTTGGAAGAATAAAGCGCGCGGGGAAGATTATCCTATTGACGGAGTTGTTATAAAAGTAAATAAAAGAGAGTATCAAGAAGTTATCGGATATACAGGAAAAGCTCCGCGGTTTGCTATTGCTTTTAAGTTTCCGGCAGAACAGGTTACAACGGTTATTGAGGATATAACGCTTCAAGTGGGGAGGACGGGCGTTTTAACGCCTGTCGCCCATTTAAGACCCGTTTCTATTGCCGGCTCTGTAGTATCGCGCGCCACGCTTCATAATGAAGATGAAATTAGACGACTGGATGTTCGTATTGGCGATACCATTATATTACAAAAAGCCGGAGATGTAATTCCGGATATAGTGTCAACTCTAAAAGAGATGCGTACGGGAAAAGAAAAAAAATTCAAATTTCCCAAAAAAGTTTCTGCCTGCGGTGGAGACGGAACAATAGAGAGAATACAAGGACAGTCAGCTTATAGATGTATAAATAAAAATTCATTTAATCAGCAAAAAAGAAAGTTTGAATATTTTGTTTCAAAAAAAGTTTTTGATATTAAAGGACTTGGACCTAAAATCATAACTCGGCTTATGGAGAAAAATTTAATTTCCGAATTTGATGATATATTTACTTTGAAAGCGGGCGATTTATTGGAGCTTGAAGGATTTGCGGATAAATCTGTCAATAATCTGCTTTCTGAAATAAAAAACGCAAAAAATATTGAGCTTGCGAAGTTTTTAATTGCATTATCCATTGACCAAATCGGAGAGGAAACGGCATATGATATAGCGAAATATTTTAATACGATTGAAAAAATACAAAAGGCGTCAATTAAGCATTTTGAAAACATTTACGGCATAGGCGCTGTTGCGGCGCGCTCAATTTATAACTGGTTTAAGGATAAAAACAATAAATTGCTGTTAAATCGTTTGTTAAAACACATAACAATAAAAAAAATACAAAAAATAGATAAAAACTATCTTCTTCGGAAATTATCGCCGAATGGAAAAACTTTTGTGTTCACTGGTGTTTTAAATAGTATGTCTCGTTATGATGCAAAAAATAAAATCCGCGCGCTTGGCGGCGATGTTTCAAATTCGGTGTCTAAAAATACCGACTATGTTGTGGTTGGAAATGAACCAGGGTCAAAATATGACGATGCAAAGAGAATTGGTGTAAAAATTATAGATGAATCTGATTTTATGAAGTTTGTTCAATAAAACGATGAATATA
>PFAA01000022.1:0-2956 GCA_002778715.1 Candidatus Campbellbacteria bacterium CG10_big_fil_rev_8_21_14_0_10_35_52 | reverse complement strand
TTTTTGCAAGACATCATAAAAATCTGCTGATTTTTTGTTATGCTTGCGTGTTCGCCTGCGCAATGTCTTTCAAAAATTATGCCTGCGGCGAGTTTCATAATTCAAGGATAGTTTTGTAATTCACAATATATTATGGGAATTGATGATAAAGAAATAGAAAAACTCGCCAAACTCTCAAGAATTAAGATTACAGACGCGGAGAAGAAAAAACTTAGCAAAGATATTGAGAATATTTTTGAGTATGTGTCTGAAATACAAGAAATTTCTTCTAATTTGCAGGATGATAATTTTTTAAATTCACGATTTGTAAATGTTATGCGCGAAGACGGCGAGCCGCATAAGAGCGGTATTTACACGGAAAAGATTTTGAAAGAAGCTCCGGACATAGAAGATAATTACATTAGAGTTAAAAAGATACTTTAATTTAATTTGAATTTAAAATAAAAAGTCAAAAATAAAGAATATAAAAATAAAGCAAAAGAAACGACATATTTTATGTTTAAAGTCGTAATCCGCGCTAATTATGATTGATATAAAAAAATTAGATATAAAAATGGCAAATAAACATCTTATAGATGGTGATTTTTCCGCCGTGGAGCTTGCGGAAAATTGCATTAAAAATATTCAAGAAAAAAATCTAAAAATAAACGCGTATTTGGAAATTTATGATGATATATTAAAAAAAGCCGCCGAGGCTGATGATAAAATAAAAAATAAAAAAGACATCTCAATCTTAACAGGCATACCTCTCGCTCTTAAAGATAATATTTTATATCAGGGAAAACGAGTTACGGCTGGCTCAAAGATACTTGAAAATTATACCGCTACATATGACGCGACTGTTATAAAAAAGTTAAAAGAGGAGGGAGCTGTGTTTATCGGCAGAACAAATTTAGATGAATTTGCAATGGGAAGTTCAACGGAAAATTCCGCGTATGGCGTTACTAAAAATCCTTATGATATGGAGCGGGTCGCGGGCGGTTCATCAGGCGGTTCCGCCGCGGCGGTCGCTTTTGGAGGAGCGCTGGCGGCTCTTGGTTCCGACACCGGCGGTTCTGTCCGCCAGCCGGCAAGTTTTTGCGGTGTTGTGGGTCTTAAGCCAACATACGGCGCTGTTTCAAGATACGGACTTATCGCTATGGGTTCATCTCTTGACCAAATTGGTCCAATAGGCAAAACAATAAGCGATGTTGAAATTATATTTAACGCAATTGAAGGCAATGATAAAATGGATTCCACTTCGCTGTTTGAGAATAGACGGCAAATTAGCGGTAAAGATATAGAAGAAAAATCAATAGGAATTCCATCGGATTTTATAAATGACGGCATAGATAAAGATATTTTTGAAAATTTTAACGACTCAATTAAAAAGTTAAAATCGTTAGGATATAAAATAAAAGAAATTACTCTGCCAAATATAAAACATTCCCTCGCTGTTTATTATATTATTATGCCCGCGGAAGCATCCACAAATTTGGCGCGTTTTGACGGAGTAAGATACGGTTTGCGTAAAGAAGGAGCGGATATGATAGGAGATTATTTTGAAACACGCGAAGCGGGATTTGGCATTGAAGTTAAAAGAAGAATTATGCTCGGAACGCATATTCTTTCATCGGGATATTATGACGCGTATTATAATAAAGCAAATGCTGTCCGCAATGTAATCAAATATGATTTTTATAAAGCGTTTTCTGAAGTCAGCGCTATAATTACACCAACCACTCCGGCGCCAGCATTCAAAATCGATGAAAAAAGTAATCCGCTTTCTATGTATTTAGCCGATATATTCACGGTGCCTGTGAATTTAACAGGTATGCCTGCGATTTCTATTCCGTCAGGCATTGTCGCGCGCGGAAAGGCAAAGCTTCCTGTTGGCCTTCAAATAATAGCGCCGCATATGAGAGAAGATATATTATTTAATATAGGTAGGGACTTTTTAGCTGAAAAATAATAATATGATATTAAGAAGCGATTTTAATAATTCAAAGAAATTATGAAAGAAATTACATTTTTAAATTTAGAATATGTATATTTGAAAATATACGAATGTATTACTGGCGTATGCAGAGTCGGAGGCGAAGGATTTGTCGGACTATTTGATAAAATAAGACCTGTATCAACTATACTCGCATTATTATTTATCGCGGGCGCAGTTTATTCAATTATAAGAATTCGTCAAATTAGACAAAATGAAGAGAAAGAATTTGGCGAAATAATAGTGGCAAAAGGAGCGGAAGAAAAGAAAATGCAAAAATGGAATCAATTGCTGGAACTTATTTCATCGGACAATCACAATAATTGGCGTCTCGCTATAATTGAAGCGGATACGCTACTTGACGATATGGTTACAATAATTGGGCATAAAGGCGAAGGACTTGGCGAGAAGCTTAAACAGATTGAGAGAAGCGATTTTAATACATTGGACCAAGCGTGGGAAGCTCATAAGATAAGAAATATTATAGCCCATTCTGGCTCTGATTATATATTAACGCAAAGAGAAGCGCGCCGAGTGATAGATTTATACAGACAGGTCTTTGAAGAGTTTGGATTTATATAGGCGTTGTGAATTAAATTTTTTGAATATCTGAACGCTCAATGTTTAAGTGTATAATAAAACTTTTTTTACTTATTGCTTGTTGCGGAGCTAGGATTTGCACCTAGGGCTGGAGGTTATGAGCCTCCCGAGATACTACTTCTCCACTCCGCTATGTCAAATTCGCGTTAGTTGAAAAGTAAAGCAATCTTTGCAAAACATCACTCAGGAGGCGCTGTCTTTGAGCCTCCCGGATAACGATTCCCCGAATCGTTATCCTACTTCTCCGCTCCGCTATAAATAATATAATACATTAAATATAAAAAATTTCAATGTTTTATAAGTCCGCCCATTTTTGCGGTTTTCAGGCAGATTAGATTTGTAATGATTGTATTGTATCGTGAATTACGAAACTCGCCGCAG
>PFAA01000025.1 GCA_002778715.1 Candidatus Campbellbacteria bacterium CG10_big_fil_rev_8_21_14_0_10_35_52 | reverse complement strand
TTGGAATTTGGAATTTATTTATCTCTAAAACTCTTCAAATATAATGTTGAATTCTTTGCTGTCGCTCGCGCCACTGCATCCCGGGTCGTTAGGATAATCAATCAGCCCATCTCCGTCATCGTCAAAGAAATTAGAACATTGCGATAAAGTATCCGTTTCATTATCGTCTGTCGGGTCGTATGCTCCCGTATCGTAGCAGCCGGGGTCGGCGACATCAATTTTGCCGTCTCCGTCATTGTCTATACCGTCTGAGCATTGATAAGTCAGCGATGATACAAATACCGTAGCGTCATCGTTTGCCGAAGACAAAGCGTTATTACAAGTAATCCTATACACAGTATCGCTTGTATGAGGTCCGACTACCTCGCTTCCTGAAAGCGCTTTTGAACCGCTCCATCCGACACTTGCCACGCATGATATGGCGTTTTCGCTCGTCCAACTAAGAGTGGAATTATCGCCAGACGCTACCGTAGTAGGATTTGCGTTTAAATCAACCGCTATCGCAGTATCTGGAGTAACAATAACTCCGCCAAAAGAAGGATTGAAATTAATCCAGCCATGTCCTATCGCCTGTCCGTTTATATCGCTTGAGTCCCAAGCAAATTCTTCAAGATTGTTTCCGTTTAATGTTATTCCGTATCCCAAACCGTTTAAACTTATCCATCCGTCCCAACCGTCCCCATAAGAAAGCGCCCGAGCCCATCCCTGTAAATTATTACCGGCGAGTTTTGCTTTGCAAGCGCCTGAAGGGCAATTCACTAAATCGCTTTCATTAAATGTTATCCAGCCAGCATTATCACTCCACGCATAACCGCTCATATCGCCATCTATCGCAGTATTTACTCCATAATCAACAGAACCGCATATATCGGTGTCCGTGCAATTAAAACTAATCCAGCCGAAATTATCTCCCCATGCCCATCCTGAAACATTTTGAGAAATTCCAGCTTTTGCCTGTTTAATTCCGTCCGTAAAAAAAGTCGAGTAAAAAAGAACGCTAATCGCCAAAAATACAGCAAATATAAAAAATATATTGTGAATTTTTTTAAAATTTGGCTCAAAAATTGTTTGTCTTTTCATAAAAAATATTTGTCATTGAATTATCTACATTTCATTAAGAATTCTATATCTTTCTTCAATTGAAGGAATTTCTCCTGTTTCAAGGTCTCCTGACGGAAGAGAATTTAAAATCTCGCGTCTTTCTTCAATTGAAGGAATTTCTCCGGTTTCAAGGTCTCCCGTATGAAGAGAGTTTAAAATTTCCAATTTTTCTTCTTCGGTGTATATTTTTTTAGACGCGTCTTGTTTTACAGATAAATCTCCCGCGTCTTTATCTGCTGAAAAAAGAATAAAAAAAAGCGCGAGCAATACGGCAATTGCAATAATTAAATATTTCAGAATATATGAATTATTATTTTGTGAAATATTTATTTGTGAATCTTGCCGTGTTTCTTCCATATTATTTATAGTATGAAACATTAAACATTATAAAACAATGTTTGTTATCCACATCTATCAATAAACAAAAATAACAAGCAGTATCAAGGTCAAGCAATATATCAAGGTCTGACCTTGGTATTCATCAAGAGCGGCAATAAGTATTTTTTTTAATTGTAAAAAATTTGACATATTGATTAATATTGTGTATATTTATCAATATTGAAATGATTGATTATCCGTCCGCTTGAACGCGGATAATTTTTTTATAAAAACAATAATAATGTTTGGCAAAATTAAAAAATAAAACAAATAAAAGGTCTTTTATATAAAACTATGTTTGATTTAAAAATAATAAATTCAGTCATAAACCAGCTTGAAGATGACCGCGGCATACCTCGTGAGAAAACAATTGACGCTATTGAGTCATCTCTCGCGACTGCTTATAAAAAAGAATACGGCAAACGCGGGCAGATTGTGCGCGCGAAATTTGATATTAACTCCGGAAAAACCGAATTTTATCAGGTTAAAATTGTTGTTGATGAGTCGCAAGTCAAAATAGAAAATGAAGAGAAAGATAAAGAACTAAAAACGCCTGAAAAAAAAGAAAGAGGCTTGTCAACGGAAGCGAAAGCCGACGCGGATGAACGAATACGATTTAATCCGGAACATCATATTTTTCTTGAAGACGCGGTAAAAATCAAAAAAGATTCAAAAATTGACGATGAGCTTATTTTCCCGCTTGAATCAAAAGACGACTTTGGACGCATCGCCGCGCAGACAGCGAAACAAACCATTATGCAAAAGATAAGAGAAGCCGAGAAAGTGTCCGTTCTTAATGAATTCGGTCAAAGACAGGGTGAAATTGTAAGCGGAACGGTGCAAAGAATTGAACGCGGAAATATCTTTGTTGATTTTGGAAGAGCAAATGGTCTTTTGCAGTATGATGAACAAATTAAAGGAGAGAGATATAAACAAGGAGAAAGGATAAGGGCTTATTTATATTCAGTTGAAGAAAACCCGCGAGGAGTTTTCTTGCGTCTCTCGCGCGCTAATCCAAAATTTCTTGAAAAACTCTTTGAGATAGAAACGCCAGAGCTGAATAATAAAACCGTGGAAATAAAAGTAGTGGCGCGCGAAGCGGGTTCGCGTTCAAAAATCGCGGTTGCGTCAAATGATGAGTATATAGACCCTGTTGGTTCTTTAGTCGGACAACGGGGAGTTCGCGTTTCAACCGTAATGAGCGAGCTTGGCGGTGAAAAAATAGATGTGATAGAATGGTCTGAAGACCCCGCGCAATTTATTGAGGACGCGCTTTCGCCAGCGACGATTTTAAGCGTAAAAATAAATGAAAGTGAAAAAAAAGCTATTGTAGAGGTGGACGAAGACCAGCAATCGCTTGCTATAGGGAAAGGTGGGCAAAATGTGCGGCTTGCCGCGAAATTGACCGGCTGGAAAATAGATATAAAATCAACAGGAAAATCGTCTGAAACTACTGATGATGAACAAAAAAATAAAAATTACATAGAGAAAAAAGACGGTAATATAAACATACTTGAAGAAAAAATAACGGATGCCACGAACAAAACAAAAAAAGAAATGGAGGAAATAAAAGATAAAAATGAAATATAATTTATTATTCATAATTCTTAATTATAAAATATATGAACCTTTGGCATGACATATCGCTTGGCAAAAATGTCCCTGAAGAATTTAATACAATAATTGAAATTCCGAAAGGGTCTTATAACAAGTATGAAATAGACAAAGAAACCGGAATGATAGCGCTTGACAGGGCGAATTATTCTTCCGCTCCATATCCGTTTGATTACGGTTTTGCTCCTCAAACGCTGTGGGATGACGGCGACGCTCTTGATGTGATAGTCCTTACGACATTTCCGCTAAACTCCGGCATCCTTGTAAGAGTTCGTCCTGTCGCTATAATGGAAATGACTGACTCTGGAAAATCAGACAATAAAATAATCGCCGTGCCCGTGGAAGATAGACGATGGGACGATGTTCAAAAATTAAATGATGTTAATAAACATACGCTTAAAGAATTTAAGCATTTCTTTGAAACATATAAACAGTTAAAAGGTTCTAAAAGCCTCGTAATAGCGCGAGGATATAAAGATAAAAATACGGCGATTAAAGCGATAAATAAGTCAATTAAACTGTATAAAGAAAAATTCAGCAAATAAACAGATAAACAAAGCACTTTGAAGTTATCAACAAAAAACAATAAAAAGAACTTTCATAATTGAAATTTTTTTATATACTTATATTATAGACTATGAATTACGAAACTTTTTCTTGGCATAAATTTTTGCAAGACATCATAAAAATCTGCTGATTTTTTTGTTATGCTTGCGTGTTCGCCTGCGCAATGTCTTTCAAAAATTATGCCTGCGGCGAGTTTTGTAATTCACGATTATAAATATAATTTTAATAATTAAATAATAATATTATGAGTTCAAATCAATATATTTCAGCAAAAAATATAGGGATAAAATTTATATATGCGTATGTATTGTTTATGTTTGTATTTTTATTCAGTTTTTCTTTTGCGTATGCCCAGCAAGAAGATTCTTCACAAATAAAACCTATCAGACCGGCTATTATAAAAGAAAAAATTGATATTCAAAAACCGCGCGCGGTGAATACAGCCAATAATCTTCAAGAGAAAAGATTGGAAACAGCGGAAAATTTGCAAAACAAAAGAGAGAGTGTAAAAGACCGAGCTGAAAATACAAGGAAAAATTTAAGCGATAAAAGACAAGACACTCAAGAAAGAATTGAAACAAAAAGAGCCGCCGTGCTGAAAAAAATCAGTGAAAAATCAAAAGAAAGAATAAAAGCTTATACGGAGAGAATTGTAAAAAGATTAAACGCCGCTATTGAAAGAATTGAAAAATTAGCGTTGAGAATTGAATCCAGAATAGAAAAACTTGAAGAGAGATTTAAAGATAGAGAGCTTGATTTATCAAACGCAAAAAAACTCCTTGCGGACTCAAGGGAGGAGATTAACTTGGCAAAAATAGCCGTATCAAGCGTAACAGAACTTATTGATGAAACACTAAATAATACAGAGAATCCGAGAGAAGCGTTTGGCAAAGTCCAAGAACTTATAAAAAACGCTATATCAAGCGTAAAGAACGCGCATAGAGCGTTGGTTGAAGCGATTAAAGCGACAAAAGCGGGAGTTAATGATACAAAACCGGCGTCTGCGGGAAATGATGAGAATAAAACAGAAATAATTTCTGAAAATTCAACTGACGAAGATAATCAATAATATTTATTATATTTAACTTAAACATATATTATGGAAGAAAATAATTTTAATCAAAATATAGATGATATAAATCCTGATGTCTCTGAAAATAGATATTCGGAAAACGCGCCGCAAACAAATGGTGAACGCTCTAAATCAATTGGTCCTATCATAGGTCTTGCGATAATTATAGTTATATTGATTTTTGGAGGATTATATTATTGGGGGTCTCAAATAAATAAACAGCAAACTCAAAAGCAATTAGATAATGTAACAGCTGAAATGATTGAAAATCAAAAAGATAACGCGCTTGAACAGCTTCAAGCGCAAAGCAAATCTGATGAGATTACCGATATTGAAATTGACTTAAACGACACTGTGCTTGAGGGGCTTGACCAAGAACTTGAAAATATTGATGTTGAGTTTAGTTTTTAATAAAATTTGAAATATAAAATTTCAATCAGGCGCGGCAAATTGCCGCGCCTGATTTGTGTATATTATAAAAAATATGTTAAACTGCAAAAATTATGCAAAAGACGAAAAATGGAAAAAATTATACAAATCTTGCAATAGAACAAAAAGAAAATTCCGAGATAGAAATAAAAGCTGAAATTCCTGAAAATATCCTGTCCGAATACAGAGAACGAGTTATTAAAGATTTTAGTAAAGATATTGAATTAAAAGGATTTAGAAAAGGACATATTCCAAAAAGTATCCTTATGGATAAAATCGGCGAACAAACTATTATTGAAAAACAAGCGTCGCTGGCTCTTGCTGATATTTACCCAAATATTGTGATGGATAATAATCTTAATGTTATAGGAAAACCTGAAGTTATCGTTACAAAACTTGCCCCTAAAAATCCCGTTGGATTTACCATAAAGACGGCTATTATGCCAGAAATAAAACTTTCGGACTATAAAAAAATCGCCAGAAGCGTAATTTTAGATAAAACGGAAGCGAATGTCTCAGAAAAAGAGATGGATGATGTTATAGAACAAATTAAAAAAGGTGCAGCGATAAATAAATCTAAAAAAAATAATTTAGAAGAAAACCTCAAGAAAAACGGGGAGCAATACGAAAAATTAGAATTGACTGATGATTTTGTAAAAACATTAGGTGATTTCAAAGATTTGGCGGATTTTAAAAATAAAATAAAAGAAAATCTTACGAAAGAAAAGAGTATTAAGAAAAGAGAAAAAAGACGCGCTGAAATAATTGAAAAAATCATAAAAGACACAAAAATAGATATACCTAAAATCTTTGTGGAAAGCGAGCTTGATAAAATGCTTGCTCAATTTAAGGACGATGTAGCGCGAATGAATGTTCAGTTTAATAAATATCTTGAAAAAATAAAAAAAACTGAAAATGAATTGCGAAATGAATGGAAAAATGACGCGGAAAAAAGAGCAAAAATACAATTATCATTGAATGAAATCGCAAAAAAAGAAAATGTGTCCGTATCAGAAGAAAATGTAAAACACGAAGTTAATCATATTCTTGAACATTATAAAGACGCGAAACCTGAAAGTGTTCGCGTGTATATAGAGACGGTACTTACAAATGAAAAAGTATTTCAGTTTTTAGAGAATCAAGAATAATAAATACGCAGACCTATTTATCTATGAATTACGAAACTCTTTCTTGGCATAAATTTTTGCAAGACATCATAAAAATCTGCTGATTTTTTGTTATGCTTGCGTGTTCGCCTGCTCAATGTCTTTCAAAAATTATGCCTGCGACGAGTTTCGTAATTCACGAATTTATACTTATTTTTTTAACCAATATTATTTTTTTTAACTATCATCAAATTGTTTCCTATGAGATAATTTGATGCTGAGTTTAGTGTTATTTTGGCGCCAATTTGGCGTAGGTCGTTTCAACATTATTTACCATCAAATCCCCAACAAAGGAAAGCCCTTTGTTGGGGATAAAGAAATCAAATTGACGGAGGTCGCACCTCCGTCAATTTGACACCTCCGTCAATTTGAATAATTTCTGTATAGTATTAATGCTATGGATAAAAATATCTTTCACATAATTAATAGAGGCGTGGAAAAAAGGAAAATTTTTCTTGCAAACAGAGATTACACCAGTTTCATTCATAACATAAGCGATTTTAATAGTGTAGATAATGCGCTTCAATCATATACGCGTCAAAGAAACGATAACTTGACGGAGGTGCGACCTCCGTCAAAACAACTTGTTGATATACCTCTACCTTAACGGCTTGAGGCAAAAACCGCTATATGTGTGTGGACATTACCTTTAAATCGCTATAGCTCATAATAAACTGTTACCAAGGAGTTAATCTCTCTTGTTACCGAATCGTCTTTGAATATCATATACTTTTTTCAATCTTTT
>PFAA01000050.1:8620-17259 GCA_002778715.1 Candidatus Campbellbacteria bacterium CG10_big_fil_rev_8_21_14_0_10_35_52 | reverse complement strand
TTGCATAAAGAACCTTTTGAGAATTTAGAATAAATTAGCAAGAACCCCCTCACTTTTTCAAGTGAGGGGGTTTCTATTTTTCTGTATCATTTTTCTGTATTACTAACAATATCAAGGTTTTGAAACACTATCACTTTCCACAAGTCTGACTTGTGGAAACTTATTCAAGGTGAAGATTATGTAAATCGTCGTGTGTCTCAGTATGTATGGATAGCATCTCTTTTGCAAAGTGCTTAAAATCTACATCAGCAAGACCAATGTCTTTAAATGCACGCATATCAATAATTGGAGATACCACTTTTTTTGCTGAAGTAAGAAAACTAGAGAATGGATATTTCTTCTCAACCCATACCCACGCTTTATCAAATTCTTTAATGGCTTTTTTTAATCTACCAGGATAATTTTCAAAAGTATTTTTAATAACAATGTATGCGTGTACATATTGAATATATTTGTCTGTATTGACCGTCCGACTTTTATAGGCACCCTGAAATATACTCCCCTGCTCTCCATATTTTTCATTAAACGCAAGTGACATACTACCACACAGGCGCTGCATAAATTTTGTAATACCTCCTTTTTCAATTTCTTGCACCAACAAATGAAAGTGATTAGGTATAAGTGTCCACGCTAATATCGCCACAAGCGGTCTACGCTCCGGCCATTCTTTAGGTCGTTCAAACACTTTAAATGGTTTCCATAAATCTGACCTGTGGACAAAATGGCGTTCTGATGGTTGGTAGTGATCATTGAGAATAAAGAGGTTGCGCATAAAACGCCAGCGATCTGATTCATCGCGGACGATTTTCATACCGCGTGCTCCGCGCTTGATGATATGCACCACTGATCCAACATTATATGGTTCTACTCTCATATAATAAATATAATATATTTCTATAGATTTCCACAAGTCAGACTTGTGGAAATCTTGTGGGAATTTTGCTTGCGGGGCGTATTTTTTTGTGTAGAATGATTATAATATGTCTAAAATAATAGGAATATTGATTGTGATAATAATTGCGTCAGGTGTAGTTTGGTTTATATACAATGATATAAATAAAGGCAATCTTCATGAAAACGATATAAATACAGACGATATAAATGATAATCTTATTGCTACAAGCGCGAATAATACATCGCGGAATATAAGAGATATAATAATAGAAGATGATATTATAAAAATAAGTTTGGCTGTTCCTAATCTAAATAAACCAATTGTTTTTTATAACAATGATTTGCAGGAAGATACAAAAATACTTTTGCGGGAGAAAATTGCAAAGTTAAGAAATAATCTTAAAGAAAATAGCGATATTTTTTTAGATTGGCTTGATTTGGGATTAAATTATAAAATAGTAGGGGATTATGAAAGCGCTCGCGATTCGTGGGAATACGCAAGCGCTATAAGACCTGAAAATAGTGTTTCGTTTGCAAATCTTGGCGATTTATATCATTATTATCTTAAAGATTTTCCAAAAGCGGAGCAGAATTTGCGTAAAGCAATAGAGAACGACAAACAAAATATATCTTTTTATATTAGACTTCACGAACTATACAAATACTCATACAAACAAGACACGACTCTTGTAACAGATATTTTGTTTGAAGGAATTTCCGCAAACTCGGAGAGTATTGATCTTTTGATAACTTTAGCCACCTATTATAAAGAGATAGGTGATAAAGTAAACGCTATTAAATACTATACTCAAGCGCGTGATGAAGCGCAAAAACTTGAGAATACTCAACTCGTAGAACTTCTTAATGAAGAAATTAAAAAAAATTCAAAACCATAACACCTAAACATCGAGGTTTAACCTCGGTGTTTAATTTTCATATAGAATTAATGATGATATAATTTAAATATGATTTTTAAGATTTTTAATAAAACAAGTTGGAAATTTTTAGGCGGTTTTATGCTGATTGTTATAGGCAGTATGGTAATAGTTTATATCACTTCGTCTTTGGAGATAGAAAAACAAAATAAGAAGACTATGGCTAACCCTGTAAATAACAGCCAAAATAATAATTAAAAAATTTATAAATTAATTTATAAGCAATTAAAAATCAGAATTTTTACAAATTCTGATTTAAGTTATATTCTTGCGTAAATTTATCATAGCCACCGTTTTGTGTAAGATTAATTGCGCAAAAATTTGACATTGTATAATTATCTGATAAGATTTTATTTATAATAGGACTGGAGATAGCGGGCGCGTATAATATGCTTAATTTCCCGCTTAAGTCAAAATCATTTCTATTTTAGAGTGATATCCCAGCCTGTTTTAGCAGGTCGTTTGTTTTTTAGCTTTTAATTTTATATTTTTATTGTGGCATTAACAAAAGAAAAAAAAGGCGAGATACTTAATAAACTAAAAACTATTTTTAGCAATTCTGAATCGGTCGTATTTGTCAATTTCAAAGGATTCTCTGTTCTTGACACGGCAGGTATGCGAAATACTCTGAAAGGTCAGGATGTCGGCTACTTTGTTGCAAAAAAGACGCTTATTAAGCGAACGCTTTCTGAAGCGGATATAAAAGGCGAATTACCGGAGCTTAATGGGGAGATTGCCATTGCATATAGCGCTGACCTTATTGCGCCCGCAAGAGGAATCAACGAATTTGCAAAAAAATTCAAAGACAATATCGCTATTGCAGGCGGCGTCTTTGAAGGACAATATATGAATAAAGTGGAAATGTTGGAAATCGCTTCTATTCCGCCACTTCAAACTTTATATGGAATGTTTGTGAATATTATAAATTCACCAATACAAAGATGCGCCATAGCGCTCAATCAAATCGCGCAAAGTAAAATATAAAATAAGATTTTAATACGATTGGGCAAATAAGTTAAATCAATTGGATAAAAAATATACATTATTAGATTATTAGATTAATTAAAAAAATATGTCAGATAATATTAAAAAAGAGGAAAATAAAGATACGACAGCGAAAGCTGTTTCAAAAACAGAAGAAGTGAAAACAGAAGAAGCTATTTTAGTGGAAGTTCCTGAAAAATTTAAGAAAATCGTAGAAGAAATTGAAAAGATGTCAGTGATAGAACTCAATGAGCTCGTAAAAATTTTTGAAAAGAAATTTGGAGTTTCAGCTCAAGTCATAGCGGCGGCTCCTGCGGGAGACGCGACAGGCGGTGATAGCGGCGCGGAAGAACAAAGCTCTTTTGCTGTTGAACTTACGGCGGCGGGAGGACAGAAAATCGCAATTATCAAGGTTGTAAAAAGTATTCTCGGCCTCGGTCTTAAAGAAGCGAAAGACGCGGTTGACGGCGCTCCGTCTATTCTAAAAGAAGGCGTTAAAAAAGAAGAAGCGGAAAATATAAAGAAACAAATTGAAGAAGCTGGCGGTACTGTAACATTGAAATAAAATTTATCCCGTAGAAATTGTGTTATATTCAAAATATCAAGGTTTTGCCTTGATATTTTAATAATTAATTTTTGATTTTAAAATATTTGAAAAAATATCAAACATTCGGTATTTAGTATGTTCCAATTGGCGATTATAGAAATTTATTACTAAATATGATATTATTTATATATTCATAATAAGTCGGCATATTCATATTATTTACGGAAATAAGCATATAATTTATTTTCTATGAAAATTTTAGGAAAACTTTTTGGAAGTCCCGCTATGGTAAAATTGTTACGGCTTTTTTTATTTAATCCAGAGAATGTATTTACAAATAAAGAAGCGGCTTCTCGCGCGAAAATTACTCTTGATACGACTCGTTTGGAATTTTCTATAATGAAGCAAATGAATTTTATAAAGAAAAAAATCGGATATAGGCAAGTAACGGTAAAAAAAGGCAAAAAAAAGGTTGTAAAAAAGAAAAAAATTGACGGCTGGACGCTTAATGAAAATTTTATGTATATAAACCAGTTAAAAGATTTTCTAATAAGAGCTACGCCAATTAAAGATAAAGATATACCAAAGAAATTAAGCGTTGCCGGAATAATTAAATTTATAGCAATATCAGGCATATTTATACAAGATATGGACAGCAGATTGGATATTTTAATTGTGGGCAATAATATAAGAAAATTACAAATGGAGACGATTATAAGAGCTATTGAATCCGAGCTTGGTAAAGAGCTTAAATATGTTGTTTTTGATGTAAATGAGTTTAAATACCGTATAAATGTCCATGATAAACTTATTCGCGATGTGTTTGATTATCCTCATAAAATTATTTTAAATAAGCTCGGAATTGAGGTTAAATGATATTTATAGCAGTAAAAAGGTTATCCACACTTTTAATTGAAAATAATTAAAAAAATAACAAATAATAATGATAGTATATAAATACGCGTATTTCTTATGCGCGCTTATTAATAAAAGGTCGTTTGTTTTATATTGTTAATATGAAACAAAATTTTAGTAGTATTAAATGCCTAGGCAATCCAGCTTAATCTAAAACGATAATGCTGGATAAATTTAAAGTATGTTAATACAAACATGGAGTGAGGTTTTAACGCAGTCATTCAAAGATTTATGGCTTGGAGTTGTTGATTTTGTGCCGAATCTTATTGTGGCTCTTATAATCTTCATCATAGGATGGATTATAGGCGCGGTAATCGGTCGCGTGATAGACCAAATTATAAGGTCTCTTAAAGTTGATAACGCTCTTCGCGGAGCGGGACTCGGCGAAGCATTCGGTCGAGCGGGATTTGAGATTAATTCCGGACGATTTTTAGGAGGTTTGGTTAAGTATTTTGTTATCGTTGTATTTCTTGTGGCATCTCTTGATGTTCTCGGACTTACGCAAGTAAATACATTTCTTCAGGAAGTCGTATTGCTCTATCTTCCACAAGTAATTGTGGCGGTGCTTATACTTCTTGTCGCGGCAGTTATCGCGGAGATTATGCAAAGACTTGTTATTGGCGGAGCAAAAGCCGCGCATATAAAGTCTTCTAATTTTCTTGGAAGTGTAACAAAATGGTCTATTTGGGTTTTTGCAATTCTTGCCGCTTTATTCCAACTTGGAGTTGCGACAGCTTTTGTTCAGACACTTTTTACCGGTATCGTTATAGCTCTCGCGCTTGCGGTAGGTCTATCTTTTGGACTTGGTGGACAAGAAGCCGCGTCTAAATATATAGAGAAACTTCGGGGAGATATTTCAGATAGAAATTAATATAAAACACGCGATTACGCGTAAATAGTACTATTTTAAAAACCACATCGCTGTAGGCGATGTGGTTTTTAAAATGAATAAAAATTTATATTGCTGATATATAAATTAAATAAAATAATTATAATGAGACCCTGCGCAAAATTGTGTCTGACATAGCAGAATTAAAACACTATGAAATACAAAAATAACAAAATAATAAAGATATTAGAAAAACAGATGTTCAGTAAGAACTTGGAGGCTCAGTCTCCAAGTCACAGTCTCCAAGTCATTATGGCCTAAACCTTGCTTGGGTCATTTTAATGTCTGACATAGTAGAATTTAATAAATCAAGAGATACCATTTTTATTAACTTAGATATCCCAGATGTCCGATGTCTGGAAAAATGTCCGGGAATCATTTTAAGAAAATTATTAGAAACAAGAAAATGTTAGACACAATTTAGTAAATGGTCCCTAATTTTAAAATGAGAATCAGTGTTTTTTCATTTATGCTATGTTAGATATTGAATGTCTATCATTATTTTTAAAAATTTACACCGAGATTACAACATAATTCAAAGTAATTTATTGTTTTTAATTTCAATCAAAATTTATAAGATATGGCGGCGGGTCTTCGTAATAAGACAACTGTGTATAAAAATTTGACATCATTATAAATGCGAGTATACTGTATATGCGTGTTAAAAAAGAAAATCAATTTAATAAAAAAGCGGAAAAGATAACCCAGTACTATCTTGATTGTGTTATTTTTGTCGCTATAAAAAAGCGATTTTTTCTTTTAATGTAAGAACTTTGACAATAAAATACTCCGATAAATTTTAATAGAGAACAAGATTTATCGGAACGAGCAAATAGTTTTATTTTGATTTTTTTATCATATTTATATTAATTGTGATAAAAAATATCTTAATAAAGCAAAACTCGGCTAACTTGAAAAATGTTAGCCGAGTGAACAATACTATTTCTTGAATGTATTGTAGGTATATATTCAGGAAATTCGCGCGTTAACTTTGACATTATTAAAGTTGGCACGCGGAAAAGCGGTTTTTAGATTTCCTAATGGGAGATCTAAGGGCGTACGGTGGATGCCTAGACTGAAAGAAGCGATGAAGGACGCGGCGTGTCTGCGATAAGCTTCGGGGAGGTGATTAGCAACCTTTGATCCGGAGATTTCCGAATGGGGAAACCCTTCCGTGTAAACCACGGAAGCCGTGTCTTACACAGAATGTCTAATTTCTAATTGTCTAATTCACCTAATAAAATTCAAAAATCTAAATAACCAAATATCAAATAGAAATTTCTGTTTGAGAATTGGACATTTATGCATTTGGGATTTTATTAGAAATTAGGTAATTAGGTAAATTAGAAATTCCGTATAGGACGCGGCGCGTACCCGCTGAAGTGAAACATCTCAGTAAGCGGAGGAATAGAGACCAATATATAGCGCTTACATTGCATTACATTTTATGCGATGCGGTGTGAGCGCTTTGGAATTCCCTAAGTAGCGGCGAGCGAAAAGGGAGAAGCCCAAACCCCCACACCAACTTTGGCATTGTGTTTTTGTTGCCAATCAATGTTGATAACAGGAATTTATTTTTCTGTTTAAATAATATTGTGTGACAAAAATTACAAAAACACGAGGTAACGATGCTAAAGTTGGTGTGGGGGGGTTGTAAGATAACAGCGTCATTTTTAAAATGAGAAAAGTTACAAAATATTTTGTTAATTGAATCTGCTGGAAAGCGGAACCCCAGAAGGTAATAGTCCTGTAAGTGAAAATAAAATATCTTTTTTGCTGTTACTCTTGAGTATCCCAAGATATGAATAGCTTGGGTGAATCTGCCGGAACTAACCGGTAAGGCTAAATATTCTTTCAGATCGATAGTGAACTAGTACCGTGAGGGAAAGGTGAAAAATACCCCGGTGAGGGGAGTGAAATAGATCTGAAACCGTATGCCTACAAGGAGTCGGAGCCGTGCTTCGCACGGAATATCTAATAACTAATTCCTAATTTCTAATGAATTCGTTAATGTCTAAATTTTTAAATTTGGATATTGAGATTTATTTAGAAATTAGAAATTAGAAATTGGGAATTCCGCGCGGAGCGCGGTTACGGCGTTCCTATTGAAGAATGAGCCAACGAGTTTATATATACTGCTTGGGCTAACCCAGCCGCGGTTTTAGGAAGTGGAAATTCCAAAATCGTAAGACCGCGACTGGGGAAGCCATAGGGAAACCGAGTGTGAATAGCGCGAAATTTTGTAGTATGTATAAGACCCGAAGCTAGGTGAGCTTGCCATGGGCAGGGTGAACTAAGATGAAAGTTTTAGGGAGGCCCGAACCGTTTAGCCGTACAATACTATCGGATGACCTGTGGTAAGGAGTGAAAAGCTAATCGAACCTAGTAATAGCTGGTTCTCTCCGAAATAGCTTTAGGGTTAGCGTTCGGCGTATCTTTTGGGGGTAGAGCACTGGAAGGCGTAAATAGGGAGAAATCTCGTTATGCCTATCAAACTCCGAATACCAAAAGTAATTACCGAGCAGTTAGACCGTGGGGGCTAAGCTCCACTGGTCAAAAGGGAAACAGCCCAGATCTCAAGTTAAGGTCCCTAAATTTACATTAAGTGCGCTTAAGGTTGTGATATTTCTCAGACAATGAGGATGTTGGCTTAGAAGCAGCCATCATTTAAAGAAAGCGTAACAGCTCACTCATTCAGAGATTTCGCGCCGCAGATTATCGGGGCTAAATGTAATACCGAAACTGAGGGTTTGTGCATAGCACAAACGAGTTATAAAGTTATCAAGTTTGTAAAGTTTAAAGTCAAATACTTTATTACTTTTAACTTTTTACTTTTGACTCGCTTGTGCTTTGCACAAGCGGTAGGAGAGCATTCCATTCTGCTATGAAGCCAAAGGGGTAACCCATGGTGGAGCGTATGGAAGTGAGAATGTTGGCACAAGTAACCGCAATCCCGTTGAGAATACGGGACGCCGAAAAACCAAGGTTTCCTTGGCGATGTTAATCAGCCAAGGGTTAGTCGGGCCTAAGCGTATGGTGAAAACCGGACGCGATGGACACACGGTTAATATTCCGTGACTTTCTTTTTATGCGATGGGGGGACGAAGCGCAGTATGTTGGGTGTATTATTGGATTTACATTCATAGCGTTAGGATGTTCTTTTGGTAAATCCGAAGAATATAGTCCGAGCGCCGTGAAAATTTTGCGGCTTCGGCCAATGAAAATCTGACAAAGCGCGCTTCCAAGAAAATCCTCTAAGCACAATAAAAAGAAAACCGTACCGCAAACCGACACAGGTGGTTGAGTCGAGTAGACTCAGGCGAACGAGTGATTGTTCCTCAAGGAACTCGGCAAACAAGCGACCGTAACTTCGGGATAAGGTCTTCCAGCACCTATTTTACAGAATGAATACACACCAAGTAATTATATATACTTGAGTGTATATTAACGAGAAAAAAACGCATCTGCGTTTTTT
>PFAA01000050.1:1104-8606 GCA_002778715.1 Candidatus Campbellbacteria bacterium CG10_big_fil_rev_8_21_14_0_10_35_52 | reverse complement strand
GCAGATATAAGCCCTGGTGAATGTCGGCCGTAACTATAACGGTAGTTTTGCTACGCTTTTCTCATATTGTTAAAATATGAAAAAAGAAACAAAAAGGGCCGTTGTAAAATTTGGCTATATGCTGGAAAATCTGCAATGAACTTTTAGTACCTTGATGGTAAAAATCTAAAAGCCGACGCAGACAATCAGCAGGAAAGATTCTAAGAGTGTCATCTAACACGATGACAATACAACAAAAACATAAAGAATATTATAATCGTCTTTCAAAACTGCAAGGAAAATATCTAAACTATTTTGTTGCAGGTTTTGTAGACGGTGAATCGAGTTTCAGTGTCGCGATGACGCGGCAAAAGTATCCATTGTTAGCGAAAGGATGGAAATGGATTCTTAACCCGGTCTTTAATGTGTATCAACACGAGAACAATAAAGACATACTTCTTCTTTTAAAAGACAAAGTATTTAAAACGGGGAGAATTCATAGAAAAACTTCTCCGTATAATGTGTTTACTTATACAATTGAAAACAATAAAACGCTTCATAAAAAAATAATACCTTTCTTTAACAAATATCAACTTGCCACTAAAACGGAAGATTTTAATAAATTTTCAAAAATAGTGGATATGGTGGATAAAAAGACCCATCTTGATATGGAAGGATTTAAACGAATTGTAGATATAGCATTCACTATGAATGCTCAAGGTAAAAATCGAAAATACTCAAAAGAGTATATTTACGAAACATTATCAGATCAATTCGACACTCTTAGAAAATCCTCAGAGACTACACGCCAAAATCAGTAAGTTATACTGATAAGATATAGTCCATAAGGTGCTTTAAAACTCTTGTTTTAAAGATCGAATGCCTAAGGTAGCGAATTTCCTTGTCTGGTAAATTCAGACGCGCACGAATGGCGTAATGACCTGGAAACTGTCTCGAGGAACAGCTCGGTGAAAATGCAATACCGGTGAAGACGCCGGTTACCTGCAGCTAGACGAAAAGACCCCAGGAGCTTTACTGTAGCTTCGTATTGGGATTGCGATTTAATTGCGTAGCATAGGCGGGAGACTTTGATGTTTATCTTTTGGGATAAGCGGAGTCGTCAGTGAAATACCGCTCTATTAAATTTCAATTTCTAACCACGACGGTAAAAACGGCGCGGAACAGTGCGTGGCGGGCAGTTTTGTTGGGGCGACATCCTCCTAAAAAGTAACGGAGGAGTTTATTAAGGTTGGCTAGGCGCGAATGGAAACCGTGCCGATAGTGTAATGGCACAAGCCAGCTTGACTGCGACTCGTACATGAGAAGCAGATGCGAAAGCAGAACATAGTGAACCGATGGTCCGCTTTAGACGCGGCCAGAGATCAACGGATAAAAGCTACCCTGGGGATAACAGGCTGGTTCCGCCCAAGAGTTCATATCGACGGCGGAGTTCGGCACCTTAACTCTCAACTAAACACTGAGAAACATCGGGGTGCCTATGAGAGTAATCTCATACAAAAACAATTTGGCTTATAACGGTGGACTCCATACGCAGGTCTTATATCATAATAATGATATAATTGAGCGTATGGACAATACCGTGGGAAGTCTAACTCAATTACAAAAGTCATTTCTCACTGGAACTCTTTTAGGAGACGGATATATCCGTCAAGCAAAATGGATAAAAAATGCATTTCTTGAGGTAAATCATTCAATAACTCAAAGAGAGTATGTTGAATGGAAATACGAAATCATTAAAAATTTAACGCGAACTGGTCCAAAATATAGAAAAGGAAATGGGAACCGGATAGCATATAGATTTTTTACAAAACAACATCCTGAATTTACAAGAATAATGGATTTGTTTTACAGAGATAAAAAGAAATGTATTCCTGATCTAATATTAGATTCAATGAGTTTGGCAGTATGGTTTATGGATGATGGCAGTAGGTGTGGTAAAAGCAATGTTTATCTTAATACTCAGCAATTTTCAAAAGATGATCAGTATAAATTACTGAAATATTTAGAAAATATGGGATTAAACGGGACATTGAATAAAGACAAAGAATATTATCGCATCAGATTGACATCATTCAGTATTTCTAAACTATTTGGAATAATTGAAAAACATATTATTCCATCTATGAAATACAAAATTGGGTTATGACCCTGTAGAGACTTGACCTTAACTGGTCGGAGTGTGAAGGAAAACTTCATGCTAATACGCCGAACCCCAGCACTTATTTTTGTTTTTGCAAAAATAAGTGCTGGGTGAAGATATAGTCCGATCCTTCCGGTAACGGAAGAAAAATACGACATAGCGATGTCGGCTCAACTTATCCTCCTGCTGAAGAAGGTGGGAAGGGTTTGGCTGTTCTCCAATTAAAAAGTTACGCGAGCTGGGTAAGTGTAAATGAGCCCAGCTAAAGACAATCTGCGAGGTATATAAATAAAAGATAAGAAATAAACTGACTCATAACGGTGAAGTCCTAATTTCTATAATAAAATATGGAAATGGGTAATATCGTGGGAAGTCGTCCAGCACTTATTTTAGAAAAAATAAAATAAGTGCTGAATTGACCCCGTAACGACTTGTCTATAAAATAGGCAGAGCGTTTTGCTTAAAGCAGACGCTAATATGTCAGTTTTTGCGTTGAAAAACGCAAGAAAAGGTATAGTCTGTCCCGCCAGTAATGGCGGACAAAACAATCGTCAGACCGTCGAGCGACGAAGTCGCTCGACACTTCAAAAAATTCAGACTTCGTAATTCGACAGTCTGAACAAACATTAGTTTTTTCGTCTATGAAATAAAGTTTTAATTCTGATTAACTTCAGAGTTAGAGTTCCGATAAACATAATCGGAAATAGGAACAACCATCACGGCGGCTATAATTATCAGTTAATAGATATTAGCTGATAATTATAGACAAGCTGGGGTTATCGGTGGAATCCTGAAGAGAGGACAATACCGAGAGGATATTTTATCCTTGTAGAGACTATAAACCAGCCTTTAGATTATTCTAAAGATAGTATAGTCCGATCCCGCCGGTAACGGCGGCGTTAAGAGTTTTGGATTTTTGGATTAACTTTCAAACTTTCTAATTTATAAACTTTTAACTACTATTGCGTGAGACAGGTTGGTCTCCTATCTGCTGCAGGCGTCGATTTTTGAGAAGAGCTTTGGATAGTACGAGAGGACCTTCAAGGACTGACCTCTGGTGTAGGAGCTGTTCCGCCAGGAGCACCGCTCCGTAGCTATGTCGGGAATGGATAACCGCTGAAAGCATCTAAGCGGGAAGCCAACTTCAAGATTAGAAATCATAGATCCCTAGGAGATGACTAGGTTGATAGGCCTTAGGTGTAAGCGCGGCAACGCGTTCAGCCGAGAGGTACTAATTCATCATTTTCTCTTATTAGGAAATCTGAAAATCGCTTTTTAGTATTGATTATTGTTCGCTAAAATAGAAAATAATTTGAAAGTTAAAATATAAATTTTGGCACAGAAGATAGCTTAATGGATAAAGCGCCTCATTTTACAGATGAGGAGATTCGGAGGTTCAATTCCTCCGCTTCTGACCAATTTAATTTATAGCAATCAATTTTGATTGCGTTTATATTTTAGCTTTCAAATGTTTAAATATTATTGGTAATTTCGCGTAGATATTTAAGCAGATAGGCAAGACGCAAGTTCTCACTGCGTTAAAAAATTTTTGAGATTTATATGTTTAAGCGCGAGATAAACATATTAAAAAGCGCGTTGTTCTTGCAATAAAATATTTTTTTTCGCGTCAAATCGTTTATTTTATTCTAGTGGTTCATCGGAGGGGACACACCTGATTCTCATTTCGAACTCAGAAGTTAAGCCCTCTTGAGGCGATGATAGTCCTTCGGGGCAAAAGTAGTTAGCCGCTAGAATAAAGTGAGTGATTTTTTTGTGGATTTTTAGTATCTTTTTATATTATTTAGCATTAGCCGCTCGTGTTATTTTCAGCAAGGTCCGACCTTGCTGTGTTTTGCTGTGTCCGAAAAAATAAACCCCTGCTAAAACAGAGGTTTTGTTTTTATTGTATTGTCTAATTCGCGCGAATTAGACAATATTGGTATAAATGAAAAATGACCTAAGCAAGGTTTAGGCCATAAGATTAAGAATGTCGGACTTTAATGGTGTTTTAATTCTGTTATGTTAGACACAATTTTGCGCAGGGTCTCTTTTAGATTCATAGAATGCGGCGCTTTACACTTTGCGCTTTACGCTTTACACTTATATTATTATGTCATGGGCGTCTAAACGAAGAACAGCGTATTTTGGAACAGCAATATTTATTGTCATTACCGTTGCTGGTATTTTATTTTTTCTCATATTTAATAAAGAACCGACCTGCGAAGACGATAAAAAGAACGGAGACGAGCAGGGAATTGACTGTGGTGGTTTATGTGATAAATTATGCGCGACGCAAGTTTCAGCCCCTATAATTATTTGGAGCAGGTCTTTTAAGGTGTCAGAAGGTGTTTATAATTCAGTCGCTTATGTGGAAAATCCAAATTTTACAGCCAGCGCGCCAAAGATTCCATATACATTTAAGATTTTTGACGATAATAATATCTTAATAGCCGAGCGTAATGGAAATACATTTATTTCTCCGGACGGCATCTCGCTGATATTTGAAGGCGCTATTATAACAGGCAATAGAATACCGGCAAGAACATTCTTTGAATTTAGCGAAGCGCCGATATGGACACGAACAAATGGCGACAAATCATCTTTGTCCATAAATAATATAAAGCTCTCTGTCGCGGATATTTCGCCAAGGGTTGACGCTGTTTTGTCAAATAATTCTTTACTCGCCGCGCGGAATATTGAAGTCGTGGCTGTCGTATTTGACGCAAATGATAATGCCATAGGGGCATCGGCGACATTTGTGGAATCTATTTCCGACAGGTCTTCGCAAGACATTGTATTTACATGGCCAAATAAGTTTGACCAATCGGTGTCTCGCGTGGAAATTATCCCAAGAGTCAATATGGAATAGATTATGTTATCAAATAATAGCATAAGAGTTTCCATAAAAAAGATTTCAGGAAATATAGATTGGATATTATTTTCAGCATCTATGTTTTTAGTATCGGCGGGTCTTATAACAATGAATTCTTTTGTTGACCAAAATTATTTTTTTGAAAAACAAATAGTATGGATGCTCATCAGCGTAGTCATTTTTTTTATTCTAAGTTTTGTAGATTTTAGATTTCTTAGAAGCACGGGTGTTATTGTATTGCTTTTTTTTGCATCCGTGATTATTCTTTTGCTGTTGTTTATACTCGGTGATTTCATAAAAGGAGCTCAAAATAGATTTGATTTCGGCCTATTTTCTATTCAGCCCGCTGACCCCATAAAGTTAGTCGCTATAGTGTTTTTAGCTAAATATTTTTCTCGCAGACATATAGAGATAGCGCGCGTAAGACATATATTAGTGTCTGGATTTTATATATTTATTTTATTTTTGCTTATTTTTATTCAGCCCGATTTTGGGTCGGCGATTATAATAGCGTTTATTTGGCTTGGAATGGTTTTGGTATCCGGTATTTCAAAAAAACATTTACTTGGCGTGTTTATCATAGGCGCTCTTGTTTTAGGAGGTTTGTGGTTTTACGCGTTTGAACCTTATCAAAAACAGCGAATACTTACATTTATTCATCCTCTAACCGACCTTCAAGGGACGGGTTATAATGCCCGCCAATCAACTATCGCTGTCGGGTCAGGAATGATTTTCGGAAAAGGTATCGGCTATGGCACGCAAAGCAAATTGGAATTTCTTCCTGAATATGAAACAGATTTTATTTTCGCTGCTTTTGCCGAAGAGTGGGGGTTTGTAGGAGTTGTTTTAATATTTCTTTTGTATGGAATTATTATATGGCGAATTATAATAAATTCCATATACGGAGCTACAAATTTTGAAATTCTTTTCGGAGCGGGACTCGCTATATTTTTTATAAGTCATTTTATCGCGCATATCGGTATGAACATAGGACTTCTTCCGATAACGGGAACAACAGTGCCATTTTTGAGTTATGGCGGTTCGCATCTTATAACAGAGTTTGCCGGACTTGGTATATTGATGGGAATGCACAATTATTCGCGCGCTATGCACAAAGACGATATTAAAAAAGAATTTTTAGGAGTATAAGCCCAACAGCGAGATTAAGTCCAGCTGTTTTTACAACCTATATATGTTAAACATTCGATGTTTAACATAACCATTATATATAAAACAACGAGGTTCAGCCTAGCCGTTTTATATTATATGGCAGAAATATTTATCAATAGTGTCACCTTTGAAGGTTAACTAAACAGTAAACCGTATCATTTGTCATACAGAATTAGAATTTCAGGATCTTTTAATAAATACTCTATTTTTTCTTCATCTTCCGGGAATTTTTCTTTTAGTTTATCGTCTAATGGTACATTGCCACCACTACGTTCGTTTGTACGACGAGTACGAGCGGCGTCGGCAAAATCAGCTATTGCCACTGTCCTTATGGCATTAATGACCCTATATTTCAACTTCTGATTTTGCTTAATAAAATTGGGGTAATATTTTTCTGTAATACCATAACCCTTGTCTGTAAATCCATGATGTCCGCCAACAACAAGAGCGGTTAAGGCATAATCGTCTTTCAAATTCTTGTATCCCAAAAATGTATGTTCTTTAATTTTTTCATATTCCTCGTCAGTAATATCTCTATACTGAACAAGACTTTTAGGATCTACCTCTAGTTTTCCAATATCATGCAAAAGTCCACCAATGAATTCTAATTTGCCGTCACTCTGCCCTAGTTTATTCGCTATCATATAACTTACTTTTGCTACCCGCAACATATGCCAATAAGTAGGTCGATTATGCTTCTCCATTTTACCAATCAACCCCAGTGTTTTTTCGGCTAGTCCATAAGAAAAATTTAATTCTTTCAATTTACCCAGCGCAAACTCCTTGAGTTTTTTCTCAAACCATTCCCTTGAATCGCTTTTTAATTTTTCGAATGAATTATTTTTCATACTTTTTAAAACGCCGTGTATGAGGTGAATACATCGGTAACACTTTGACGATTTTTTGGTAAAACGACCACAGTGTTTCTTAATCAAATGTTTGGTGAGGACTGGTGAATGTATACTCTATCAGCCACTCAATGAGTCGTTTGTTAAATACTACCACATCGTCTGTCATATTCCATAGAAGCATTAACCCCAGTTCAACTATCAATTGCAACACTTGTTTTTTCTAATAAAACCTCATCAGGCGAAATTTTTTCGCCAAATCTTTTTCTTTGGCGAGTATTTAAATAAATATGATGGACATCCGATATCTATTATATTATAAAATAAATAAAAAATCATACAATGCACTGGGTTAGTATATAGTTCACACCAAAGGGCATGAAAACAACAAATAATCTAAGTACCTTTAAAAATGTAGAGGAATTGATACAGCTGGTGAAATACAATAATCTGTTATGTATGATTACATTAG
>PFAA01000050.1:0-1095 GCA_002778715.1 Candidatus Campbellbacteria bacterium CG10_big_fil_rev_8_21_14_0_10_35_52 | reverse complement strand
CTCTACTATGAACAAGGTGGCAATGTTACAGTGTCAGCAAAAAAGATCGGAATTACAAGAGAATGGCTCTCAAAAATTAAAAACAAATTTGAAAAAGAAAACCGAGACCCAAGAAAGCTTGAGCCAATACCAAAAGCGCCTCACAATAGAGATAATAGGAACAGAATATCAAAAGAGGTAGAAAAGAAAATACTAAAAATCAGAGATGAATCAGAAAACATCTGGGGTAAAGTTAAAATAGCGGTAGCACTAGAAAGAGATTACAAGATTAAAATTAATCCAAATACTGTGAATAAATATTTGCACAAAAACAAAAGAATAAATCCAAAAATTTCTCTTAAAAATTCTAAAGCATGGAAGGCAAAAATTACTAGAGAAAAGATGGATATTGAATTAAGGGTTAAGTATAGACCACCAAAAGAGATTAAAGATTACGCCCCAGGCGCTTTAGTCGAAAAAGATATGAAATATGTGCCTAAATACAAGCAAGAAGCACCTGGAAAAGCTGGAGAAAATTTCTTTAATCAACATACAGAATTATGTTCATTTACAAGAATTAGGGCAATAGGGCTTAAGTTAGATGGCGGAGCTTTAGGTTCAACGGATGCTCATATTGAATCAGCAAAAAAATTTCCGTTTAAAATAGCTTGTGAGAATACCGATAACGGCAGTGAGAACAACGGAGTCTTTAGGGGGCAATTGCAGGAAGATGATGTTTTTCATTTCTACTCTAACATCGACACACCTATAGACAATCCTAGAGTAGAAAGATCACACTTAACTGATGAACTTGAATTCTATCAAAGAGGTGGTTTGAAGAGAACTTTTGAAGAGCAGAAACAGGCTTTGGAAGAATGGGAGTATTTCTACAACTGTAAGAGGCCACATCAAGCGCTGGGATATCTAACACCGATGGAATTCCATGATTTATGGAAAGAAAATCCTGAAGCAGCTTACAAGATTACTAGGAAATACCAAGCCTATCTTAAAAAACAAAAGATTCGCCTAGCTAATGCCAGACGGATTAAAAAAAGAGAACAAATTGAAGCTCTGATGAAGTTTATTGACGCCAAATTAAAAGACAAAAAATCAACA